>JAYVCG010000579.1:0-2610 GCA_043750075.1 Acetobacteraceae bacterium
GTGTTTCGTCACGTGACGAAACACAGCGGGCATCGCGGGCGGGCCTGTTCCCTGCTTCATCCAAGACCGGAAACCCAAAAGGGGACATTCCTGTCTTGCGTAACCAGGGGACATTCCAGCTTTGCGTTGACATGTCACAGAATCGTTATGTGAGTAAATGTCGCGCTTTGAACCCATTGTCCATTCATTGGAATCTTCTCGTGTCAGACGTGCGATGGTGCCGCTGGCAGCACAACCGAAACGCGAGACGCGACGCGGGGCACGTCCCGCCAAACCGTCGAGGGGTTGACCCGCTGTCACGGCCCTCGCGGCCTTGTGCCGGGGACCGGGGAGCCGCGTCCCAGTTTGGGCGCGCGCATGGCGTTCACACCTCAACCACCACGTATTCCCCATCGACCGTCACCGGAACGGTCTCCGCCACGAACGGTCCCTTCACCAACGCGGCGCCCGCCACGATCTCGACCTTGTAGGTGCGGGCCTTGACGCTTTCGGGATGACACCAGGACTGTCCCGTCTTGATGTCGAACTCCCAGCCATGCCAGGGGCAGCGCAGCATTTCCCCTGGCCGGGTCAGGGCGTATTCGCCGGGACGTTTCGACTCGAAACAGCCAAGCACATGGCCGTAACTCAATGCCGCGCCTTCATGCGGACAGCGGTTGATCAGCGCGTGATGCTCGCCGTTGACATTGAACACGCAGATCTCCCTTCCCGCCGGGGTGACGACCTTCCTGCCGCCCACCGGGATTTCTCCCAGCGTGGCGACGACATGCCGCGCCATGGCGGGGCTCAGGCGGTCAGGTTGTAGAAGGACAGCGCGTTGTCGCGGTACAGCAGGCGTTTCTCCTTCTCCGGCACCCGCGTCTTGAAGGCATAACGCGGGTCGTCCTGATCCCAGTGCGGATAATCGGTGGAGAACATGATGCGGTCCCAGCCGATCCATTCGCAGGTGGTGAGCAAATCCTCGGCCCGTTCCGGTTCCTCAATGGGTTGCGTCGTCACCCAGATATTGCGGCGGATGTATTCCGAGGGCAGCATTTTCAGATGCGGCACTTCCGCGCGCAGGCGTTTGTAATGTTTGTCGAGACGCCAGCTCAGCGAAGGCATCCACGCGAACCCGCCTTCCACGAGCGCGACACGCAAATTGGGAATGTGCTCGAACACGCCCTCGATCACGAGGCTGGTGACGAGGGCTTCTTTCGACTGCGGGTAAGACGGATGTTCCTCATGGTAAAACGACGGCCAGCCGCCGCCGGTCGAGGGATGCCCGCTGGTGCCGCCCAGATGCAGCGCGATGGGGAAATTGTTGGCGGCGCAGGCTTCCAGGATGGGCCAGTAACGGCGGCGGCCCAACGGCTCCAGCCCGCGCGGCGGGATCATGACATGGGTGAAACGGCGGTCGCCGGCGCGCTTCTCGATCTCCCGGATCGCGGCCACGGTGTCTTCGGTGGTGATCTGCACCGCCGCCTTCAGCCGCGGTTCCCGGTCGCACCAGACCTGCGCTTCCCAGTCATTCGCCGCGGAACACAGCGCCGCGCCAAACTCCACGTTGCGCTCATCCCCGCCGCGGCCCAACAGCGGCATCATCATGCCGTGCGAGACGTTGAACGCATCGAGCAATTGTTCCCGCATCATCGCGAGGTCGGAGCCCGGATGCCCGCCACCCTCCGGCCAGGAATCCATCCTCATGCCGGTGCCGGGCGACATTCTTGGATAATTCGGCGCCGCCGCGAACGGCGAGCGTGAGCGGGCGCCGATGGACTGACGCAACTCCCGCCAGCGTTTCGGCAGGAACGCGTCGAGATCGGCGGGGGTTTTCGTATAGGGATGCACGTCGCAATCGACGAACCCCAGAATGGCGGGGTCGGTTGTCTGGGTCTTGGGCTCCTGGACCGTGGCGCTCATGGAACGGGTTCCTTTTCATGCCTGCCGCTTGTTTCGTCCTCCTCCGGCTCGACCAGGGGAGGCTTCGCGGCGCGGTGCTGGATCAGATCCTCCGGTCGAGCCGGAGGATGACGGAGGGAGGGAGGATGATGAGTGAAGGGTAAAGGGTGGGTGACGACGGGTGAAGGAGGGATGGCGGGATGACGAGGGGTGAAGGCTTCACGCTTTCAGGCGAGGATAGGTTTTCAACGCGTTATCGACGAGGATTTTCTGGATCAGATGCTCGGGCAACCCATCCGGCAGCGCGTCGTTGCCGTCGAAATGCCAGTGCGGATAATCGGTGGCGAACAGCAGCATGTCCTCGCAGTCGATTTCCTCAATGATTTTCCGCAGCATCGCCGGGTTGGGCGGGGCGTCGAAGGGCTGCACGGTCAGGCGCACATGCTCACGCGCGTATTCAGCGGGGGATTTTTCGAGCCACGGCACCTCGGCCCGCACGCCGCGCCAGGTTTTGTTGGCGCGCCACATCCAGGCGGGCAGCCAGGTCACGCCGGATTCTATCAGCACCACCTTCAGCCGGGGAAATTCGACGAACACCCCTTCCGAGATCAGGCTGTTCAGCACGCCCGCGAAGCCGGTGGACCAGGAGACGTAATCCTCCAGGTAATAGGACGGCCAGCCCAGATTGGTCGGCGGATGCCGGTACGAACTGCCGGCGTGAATGCCGAT
>JAYVCG010000580.1:0-4820 GCA_043750075.1 Acetobacteraceae bacterium
TTTTCCTCGGCCCGGTGCTTCTGGGCGTCGGGTACACGCTGGTGAACGAATGGGTGATGGACAGCGGCGCCACGGACCCGCGCTCCGCCCAGGAAATACGGGAGATTGATCGCACGGAATGAAATATCGCAACCCACGGTTCTAATCGGTGGAAAGCTCTGCTATTCCCGCGCGAATGTTAGCTTTGATCCTCTCCCGTTTGTCGCAGGGCATCCCGGTTTTGCTGGTGGTCGGGTGCATATCCTTCATGCTGTTCGCCTATGTCGGAGACCCGGTCACCATCCTCCTGGGCCAGGACCATACCGCGGCGCAAAGACAGGACCTCATCCAGCGACTGGGCCTGGATCAGCCGTTCGTGGTGCGCTTCGCCCATTACCTGTGGGCCGTGCTGCACGGCGAATTCGGCATCAGCTTCCGTCTGGGCCAGCCCGTGACCCGCTTGTTCGCGGAGCGGTTGCCGGCGACGCTGGAACTCGCGCTGACCGCTTCCGTCCTGGCGGTCGTGACGGGGGTGCCACTTGGCGTTTACACCGGCATTCACCGCGATTCGTTCCTGTCCCGCCTTATCATGACGGGGAGCCTGATTGGCGTCTCGCTGCCGACTTTTCTCGTGGGCATCCTGCTGATCCTGGTGTTCTCCGTCACCCTGCACTGGCTGCCCAGTTTTGGCCGCGGCACGGTGACGCAGGCCGGTACATGGTGGACCACCGGCTTCGCCACCTGGTCCGGTCTGCGCGCCCTCGTGCTTCCCTCGGTCACTTTGGGATTGTTCCAGATGACCATGATCCTGCGCCTCGTGCGCGCGGAGATGCTGGAGGTCCTGCGCACCGACTACATCCGTTTCGCCCATGCCCGCGGCCTGACCAGACGGGCAATTCATTTCGGTCATGCGTTGAAAAACACGCTGGTGCCGGTGATCACCATCATCGGCCTGCAATTCGGCACCCTCATCGCCTTCTCCCTGGTGACGGAGACGGTGTTCCAGTGGCCGGGCATTGGCCTGCTGCTGGTGCAATCGGTCGTGGTGGCGGACATCCCGGTGATGTCGGCCTATTTGCTGCTGATCGCGCTGACATTCCTGACGATCAATCTGGCGGTCGATCTGCTGTACCACGCGGTCGATCCACGCCTGCGGCTCATGGGGCGGGAAGAATGAAACTCCTTGACCTGGCGGACGGTGACCTCGCGCATGGGTTCCGCCGCTCCCCCCTCGCGGTGCTTTCAGGTCTGACGGCCCTGGTGCTGATCCTGGCCGCGGTTTTCGCCCCCTGGATCGCGCCGCACGATCCCATGGATCTCGCCAGCCTGTCTTTGCTCGACAGTTTCAAACCCCCCTGGCCCGCCGAGGGTTCGGACGCGTTCAATTTCCTGGGCACCGACTCGCAGGGACGCGACATGCTGTCGGCGATCATGTTCGGCCTGCGGATCAGTCTGCATGTGGCGTTCTGGTCTGTCACCATCGCGGTGGCCGTTGGTGTCGCCGCTGGCCTGGCCGCGGGCTATCTGGGTGGCGTGACCGGAACGTTGCTGATGCGGATCGCCGATGTGCAGCTTACCTTCCCACCCATCCTGACGGCCTTGCTCATCAATGGCATCGCCGGCGCGGCCCTGCCGAAGGCGATGCGGGACCAGATGCAGGTGCCGGTGATCATCCTGTCGATCGGCATCGGCCTGTGGCCCGCCATCGCGCGAGCCGTGCGCGCGTCCACGCTGGTGGAGCGGGACAAGGAATACGTCCTCGCCGCGCGGGTCATCGGCGTGCCCGCCTGGCGGATCATGACCGGCCATATCCTGCCCAACGTCCTCACTTCGGTGCTGGTGCTGGCCACGCTTGGTCTCGGCGTCGCGGTCCTGACCGAGGCGACCTTGTCCTTTCTGGGCAGCGGCCTGCCGCCCACACGCCCATCACTTGGCACGCTGATCCGTTATGGCAACGACTTCCTGTTCTCCGGCCAGTGGTGGGTGACGATCTTCCCCGGCGCCACCCTCGTCCTGCTCATTCTGTCCCTCAATCTCCTGGGCGACTGGCTGCGCGACACGCTGAGCCAGGGACCGCCATGACGCCGCTGCTGGAAGTGCGCGGCCTGACCGTCACCCTCCCCCACCGCCGGGGTGAGCCGCGCGCGCTGGACCGTCTCTCCTTCAGTATCGCGCCCGGTGAGGTACTGGGCGTTGTCGGCGAGTCGGGCGCCGGAAAATCCCTGACCGGCGCGGCGATCATCGGCCTGCTGCCCTCCCCCGCGCGGATCGCGGGCGGTTCGGTGCATCTGACCGGCGAACGGATCGACACGCTGTCCCCGGAGCGGCTGCGCCGTCTGCGCGGCCGCCGGATCGGCATGATTTTTCAGGACCCGATGACCACGCTCAATCCCCTTCTGCGCGTGGGAAGGCAACTGACCGAAACGATGCGGACCCATCTCGATTTGTCCCGCGCCGAGGCACGGTCCAGGGCGCTCGCGTGGCTGGAACGGGTTGGAATTCCGGATGCGGCCCGGCGCATCGATGCCTGGCCGCATGAGTTTTCCGGCGGACAGCGCCAGCGCGTGGTGATCGCGCTGGCGCTGTGCGCCGAACCGGAACTGGTCATCGCCGATGAACCCACCACCGCGCTGGATGTTTCGATACAGGCGCAGATCATCGTTTTGCTGAAATCCCTGGCGCGGGAAAACGGCACCGCGATCCTGTTGATTACTCATGACATGGGCGTGATCGCCGAGATCGCGGATCGCGTCGCGGTCATGTACGCGGGCCGCATCGTTGAAATCGGTCCCGTGGCCCAGGTGATCCGGGAACCGGCGCATCCTTATACACGAGGGCTGATGGACAGCATTCCGGACATCGCGCGGCGGACCGGACGGTTGCGCCAGATCGACGGCGCGATGCCGCGTCCGGACACGATCCCGCCTGGCTGCGCGTTTCATCCACGGTGCGCGCATGCTTTCGCGCGTTGCGGTACTGAACAGCCCGCTTTGCTGGATATTGGTTCTGTTTCAGCGGCGTGCTGGCTTCACGCGCCCGAAACCATCCGCGATGAGACCACCTGTGAACGAGGCCGCGTGTGACAGATACGCCGCTGCTGGAACTGTCGGGCGTCACGCATGATTTCGACATTTCCCTTCCGTTCGCGCGGCGTGTGTTGTCCGGGGAACCGCGGCGCTTCCTGCGCGCGGTCAATGACGTATCGTTCAGCATTCCGCGCGGCACGACGTTGTCTCTGGTGGGGGAGTCGGGCTGCGGAAAATCGACGCTCGCGCGGCTTTGCGTCGGGCTGTACACACCGCGCCGGGGCAGCATTCGTTTCGATGGGAAAATTCTGGCCGAGGCGCGCGCCCAGGGCGGGGCGCGGCGGATGAACATGATTTTTCAGGACCCGTACGCGTCGCTCAATCCGCGGTGGCGGGTGCGCGACATCATCGCCGAGCCGGTGCGGACGTTTCATCTGGAGAAAGATGCTGCCTCGGTGCGGCGGCGTGTGGAAACGTTACTGGACCAGGTTGGTCTGACGGCGGCGGACGGGGAAAAATATCCGCGCGCGTTCTCGGGGGGGCAGCGGCAGCGTGTTTCCATCGCCCGCGCCCTGATATCCGAGCCCGCGTTTCTGGTGTGCGATGAACCGACCAGCGCGCTGGATGTGTCCGTGCAGGCGCAAATCCTGAATTTGATGCGCGATCTGCAACGGCGGCGCGGGCTGACCTGTTTGTTCATCAGTCACAATCTGTCGGTGGTGCGGCACATGTCGGACCAGGTGGGCGTGATGTATCTGGGCCGCCTCGTCGAGCTTGGCGCCGCTGAGGCGATTTTCACCCGGCCGTCCCATCCCTACACGCGGCTGCTGCTGGAAGCCATTCCTGATCCGCGTCAGATCGGGCGGACGCGCGCGCCGATGGAGGGCGATGTCCCGAGCGCGATCGCGCCGCCGCCCGGCTGTCCGTTTCATCCGCGCTGTCCCTTGGCGAACGCGCGCTGCCAGGAGGAAATCCCCGCGATGCTCAGGGTCAACGGCACGCTCGTCGCCTGTCACGCGGCGGCCGAGGGGCGCGGATAGGGGTTCAACCCAGATCGATCGCGTAGCGGACCAGATCCGCGAGCGCGCAATGGCCCAAAGCTCCCTCCGCCGTGGCGCGCAGCACCACTTTGGGGGCCGCGTCCGCCTCCAGCGCCTCCTGCCAGCGCGGGGCGCACAGGCACCAGCGGTCGCCGGGTTTCAGGCCCGCGAAGCCGAATTGCGGCATCGGCGTGGACAGGTCGTTGCCGGATTTCTTGCTGTACGTCAGGAATTCCGCGGTCATGACCGCGCAGACCGTGTGGCTGCCCAGATCCTCGGGACTGGTATCGCAACAACCGTTGCGAAAAAAACCGGTCATGGGACGGGTGGAACAGACTTCCAGAATACCACCCAGCACGTTGCGGGATGGCCGGCGTCCCGGCTGGCCGCCAGATTCGTCAAAGGGCACACGGAACTCCTCGCGTTGAACCAATGATCTGGCGTGAGCTTAGCCTGGACCGCGCGGCAACGCCATCGCGCGGTTCACGTCCGGCGGGCTTCCACGGCGGGCTTTTCCACGGCGGGTTCTGCCACGGCGGGTTCTGCCACGGATTGGGACGCGGATGTTCCGCGGCGGTTGAAGCCCGTGCGATACGTGTGCCTTTCAGGAAAGTCACCGCACCAGCTTCGCCAGCGCCGCCGCCATCTCGGGTCCGGGCTGATCCGCCCGCACCGGCGCGATGAAGCGCCCGTCCGGTCCCATCAGATACAGCACGGAGCTATGGTCGAGCGTGTAGTCGCCCGCCTCCTTGCCCGTCCGGTGCTCGGCGTAATA
>JAYVCG010000581.1:0-2799 GCA_043750075.1 Acetobacteraceae bacterium
TGACGCCGCCGAACTCGAACATGTCCACCAGCGCGTTGCGGGTCACGATCGTCCCGCCCGTGCCGTGCAGCCGCGCGCCGCGCTCGGGGTCCGGGGGCAGGCGCAGCACACTGGCGGCGTTGCCGGCGATGAGGG
The DNA here is from genome assembly GCA_043750075.1 of Acetobacteraceae bacterium. Lineage (GTDB taxonomy): Bacteria > Pseudomonadota > Alphaproteobacteria > Acetobacterales > Acetobacteraceae > Rhodopila. Next base: position 136 of record JAYVCG010000581.1, read on the forward strand.
TGGTCATCGCGCCGGTATCGACCTCCATCTGCACCGCGACGCCGTTGATGCGGGCCGGAACCAGCACCGCTTCCTGATCGAGCCGCGCCGGCAGTTCCGCGACCGCCCGCGTGGCGCAGAACAGGCCGCCTTCCAGCAGGGGCGAACCGGCGCAGGCGGCCAGCGACAGCAGCAGGGACAGCATGGCGAGGGCGCGGATCATTGTTTGTTACTCATGCGCGAGAGGAATGACCGGCGCCGCGCCGCGGAAACGGCTTCTTCTCCGTGTCCTCCCGCCCTCCGCGTCCTCCGTGGGTGAAGCGGACCTGGCGATGGGCACGGGCGGGTCAGGGGGATGAACGGCCTCAGTAAACCCGCCCCCGCACCCGCCGTCCATCATGTCCAGGACAGAAGCACGCACCGCCGGGCGGTACGTCAGCCACGAGCGGACAGGTGTACGGACCAGCCTGACAATATTCCCCGCTGTAACCGCCATTCACCTGAGGCGCCAGGCTCCGCGGCCTTGCCTGTGGCGGCGTGTAGGAAAAAGTCGCGGACGGCGGTTGATACCCAGGATAATACCCTGAGTAGTAGCCAGGATAATACCCTGAGTAATAGCCAGGATAATACCCAGAATAATACGCGGGCGGCGGGATCACCACCGGCGCCGGCCAGAACAACGGAAAACCAAACCCCACCACGACACGCGACTGGGCGGCGCCGGCCGTGACGCCACACAACGCCAGCGTGGCGAGGACCAGCGATGAACGGATCAGGGACATGGGAACCTCCTCACACCGCCCTTCATAGCCGATCGGGAGAAGATGCGCGCCAGAAATTCTTCCCCGGCTCGGTCAGGCGGCCGGCCTGGTGTCTGGCGGGCGAAGGCGATGTGGCGGAGACAACTCATGCGGTCGCTGGCGGACGATCACCGCCCTTCACGGCGGAGTGAGGGCGAGGGCAGCCAGCAGCCTGTCGGACTGAGTTTTTCCTTTGCCGGGCCGTGCGGTTTCGGCGGTGCGCCAGCGGAGGCCATCAGCCCGCGATGGCGGCGTGACCGGGTCCGTACCTCGCCACAACGGTTCCGTCCAGCCTCTGACACGTCGATTTTGACAACAAAATGACGCTTTCCGCGTCACGTCTGGGGACAAAGCACGAACAAACGCTTCATGTTCCAGGCCATGGTCACGAGGCTCCATTCGCCGCGAACCTTGTCGATCCCGCGTAACAGGAACTGCCGGAAACCCATCACGGATTTGACGATGCCGAACACCGGTTCCGGGATCTGCTTGCGTAACGCATAAAGATCCCGGCCCGCGCGCGTCTTCAGCCGGTGCGCCATCGCTTCCACCGGCGTTGGGTTCTCCGGCGGCTCCGGATCTGGACCGAAACGTTCATCCACCGGCGGGCGATGCGGCTGCCGGCCCATCGCGATCGGCGGGTCGATTCCGGCCGCGCCGCACGCGGCGACGTTCGCCGCGCTGAAGTATCCAGTATCCGCCAGCAACGTATCCACCTCACCCAGTTCATCTGGCAATGCATCGATTTCGTCCAGAATGGGTTCGATCTGCTGTTTGTCGTTGGGCGCCTGCGTCACCGTGACGGCGACAACCAGCAAACTGCCCGCCGCCACCGCCGCCTGGGCGTTGTAGCATTGCTCGAACCCGCCGCCCGCGACTGGCATGATGCGGGACTCTTCATCGGTCAGGTTAATTTGATCCTTGGGCAACGGACCTTCCACCGGGGGCTCAGGTGGCTTGCCGCCGGGTTTCTTGCCCGTGGCCACGATCTTCGCCGCCCGTGCCGCCAGCTTTGCTTCATGCTCCGCCAGTTCCCGGCCGTAACGTTTCTTCGCGCGGGCCTCGATCTTCGCTCGCGCCGCCGCGAGTTTTTTCAACCGGTCCTCACGCCGCGCCAGTTCTTCCGGAATCGACATTCCGTCAGGGATATCCGTCTGGTCCGCCGTTTCGGCCTTCTTCAGCAGTTCCGCGACTTCCGCCTTCAGTTGTGCCTCGATCTTGCCCGCGTGCTCGTACGACAACGCGCTGTGACGGCTGGCATTGGCGTGAATTTTGGTCCCGTCCAGCGCCACCGTGCCCATTTTCAGCACGCCCATCTCACGCGCCAATAACAGCACTTTGACGAACAGGGCCTCAATGTCTTTCAGGAACCGCCGCCGGAACGTGTCTATTGTGTTATGATCTGGATGGTCGTTCGCCGCGGTGAAGCGGAACGCCACGGAGTCATATGTCGCTCGTTTCAGCTTGCGGCTGGAAAACACGCCGGTCGCATAGCCGTAGACCAAAAGGCCCAGTAGCGGCGCCGGGTGGTAAGAGGCTGAACCGGTGCCGCGATAGCTCTTGCTCATCGCGGTCAGGTCGAGGCCCTCAATCGCCTCCACGACAAAGCGGGCGAGGTGTCGTTCCGGCAGCCATTCGTCGATCGAAGGCGGCAGCAAGAAGCTGGTCAGGCGGTCTGTGGGGCGGAAATTGGCCATATCGGAGGTGTCCAGAGGGCGGCGCGAATCGACAAAGCGGTTCTAACCGGAACCTCAGGTGGGTAGCCAGGCCCTAAGTCCGACAGGCTGCTAGTACACCTCGCCGGAAATCCGAACCCCTTTGAGGCTGGGATCAGGCGACAAGGGGCTTCCCCTTCATGGTCCATTTGAACGGCTTCGCCATGGTG
>JAYVCG010000582.1:0-4029 GCA_043750075.1 Acetobacteraceae bacterium
ACCCGCCTGTCGTCGGGCGCGCTGGCGGATGGCGATGGCTCGGTCCCCATCTATGTCCAGGCGCTGCTGGAACAAACCGCCGAGAACATGGAAAGCCTGCGCCGCGTGCTGCTGCGCGGCGAGGAAGGCAGCGCCAAATCCCGCCAGTCCCTGGTCATGCTGAACGAGCAGATCAGCGTCCTGGCCGATCAGCTCCGCGACGGCCAGCACGTGACCCAGCAACTGGCGCGGCGCATGGCCGACACCGGCACGGAGGGCGACGAGGTGGCGCGCGCCCATCTGCGCAACATCGAACTCTGTCTGCAACGCATCGCCACCGAGGCCGAACTGGGCCGCACCGAAACCACCGCCGATCTGCGCAACGACCTGCGAATCCTGACCCGCACGGTCGCCGCGCTGGCGGAGAAGTAACGGACGTGGCGCTCCGCACCCGGCGCGGCGGTTCCAACAATGGCCTGGATGCCTGGCCCGGCTATGTGGACGCGCTGTCCACGCTGCTGATGGTCGTGATGTTCGTGCTGCTGGTGTTCGTGCTGGCGCAGGCATTCCAGTCCGTCGTGCTGACACAACGCAACGATGAACTGTCCACCACGAACAAGGCCCTGACTTTCGAGCGGGAACGCAGTTTGTCGCTGAGCGGCTCCGTCGCGCGATTGAACCAGAACATGGCGGCGGGCGACGCGGCGCGGACCGCGCTGCTGGCGCAAATGCGGGATTTGAACGCGCAAACGGCCGCGCGGATGGCCGAACGCGACCAGCTCGCGGCGTTGCTGCGGGAGGTGGAACTGGCCGCCGCCGCCGCCGCCACGATGAACCGCGCCCTGACGGCACGGGTGGAGGCGGCAGCCCAGACCAATGCCCAACTGACCACGGACCTGACGGCGCAGACCCGCCGGGCTGAGGAGACGGCGCGGACCAGCACGCGGTTGACCGCTGATCTCGCCGCCCGGACCGCCGATCTGGGCGTGCAAACGCGGCGCGTGGAGGCGGAGGCACAGGCCAATACGCGTCTGGCCGCCGATCTGGGCGCCCGCACCACCGATCTGGGCGTGCAAACGCGGCGCGTGGAGGAGGCGGCACAGGCCAATACGCGTCTGACCGCCGATCTGGCCGCCCGGACCGGCGATGTGGCTGAGCAGACGCAGCGCGCGGAGGCCGTGACGCAGGCCAGCGCGCGGCTGGCGGCGGAACTCGCGGCGCGGACCGTGGACATCGAGCGGATGCGTCAGGAGACTGCCGCGACGGAAGCGCGGATGCGCGAGATGCGTGAGCAGATGGCCGCGCTGGACCGCACCGTGAAGGCTGATAAGGCGGTGATCGACGCGAAACTGTCCGATCTGGCCCGGCTGATGGAGCAGATTACTGCTCTGACCGCCTTGCGCGACACGCTGGAACAGCAGGCGCGCGCCGCCGTGCAGCGCCAGCGCGTGACCGAGGCGCGGTTGGGTGATGAGAAAAAGCTCAGCGAAAGCAGTCAGGCGCGGATGGCCTTGCTGACACAGCAGGTGGAGCAGTTGCGCGCGGAACTCGCGACCAGTGACCGGCAGCGTGTGGATGAGAAGGTTCGTGCCGTTGGTTTGACGGATCAACTCAATCTCGCGCTGGCCACGCAGGTGGAGGAGTTACGGAAATACCGCAGTGATTTCTTTGGTAAGTTGCGCGTTGTTCTGGCGGAGCGGCCTGGTGTCACCGTGGTGGGTGATCGTTTCGTGTTTCAGAGTGAGGTGTTGTTTGGTGTCAGCAGTGCTGAGCTGACCGCGGCCGGGGTGGCGGGGATGGCTGATCTGGCGGCGACGTTCCGCAAGATTATCGAGGAGATTCCCCCTGATGTGAACTGGGTGTTGCGGGTGGATGGCCATACTGATTCGGTGCCGGTGAATACCGCGCGTTTTCGTTCGAACTGGGAGTTGTCCGCCGCGCGGGCGATCACGGTGGTGAAGTTCCTGAGCACGCAAGGGATTCCGGCGCGGCATTTGGCCGCGACCGGGTTTGGGGAGAATCAGCCGGTTGATTCAAGGGACACGGCGGAGGCGCATGCGCGGAACCGGCGGATTGAAATCAGGTTGACGGACCGGTGAAGTGATGGTGATTGCCTGAAGGAACGACGGGGCTCCGCCAGGGGCTATCGCCCTTGGCGGGTGGTCCAGGAGGCAAAGCCTCCTGGCGGGGTTTGGGGCGGAGCCCCACTCACCCCAGTTCCTCCCGCAACATCTCCAGTGCCAGCCACTGCTCCTCCGCCGCCGCCAGCACGGCACGCGCCGCTTCCAGCTTCCCGCTCGTCTCCGTGAAACGGACCGGATTTTTCTTATAAAGCCCAGGGTCTTCCATTACCCTCACCAGTTTCGCCACTTCCGCTTCCAGGGACGCGATCCGCGCGGGCAAGGTCTCCAGCGCGTGCCGGTCCTTGAATGTCATGCGTTTCGCACTGATCCGCGGCGGCGCCTTCGCCTCCCCCCTCGCCTTCACCGCGCCAGCCGGCGCGGCAGCGCGCACCGGCCCGCGTTGCGACAGCATGTCGGAATAACCGCCCGCGTACTCAATCCACCGCCCATCCCCCTCGGTCGCGATCACCGAGGTCACGACACGATCGATGAAATCCCGGTCATGCGACACCAGCAACACGGTGCCGGGATAATCCGACAGCAGCTCCTGCAACAACTCCAGCGTTTCGAGATCGAGATCGTTCGTCGGCTCATCCAGCACCAGCAAATTCGACGGTTTGGCGAAGGCCATCGCCAGCGTCAGCCGCGCCCGCTCTCCCCCTGACAATACTCCGACCGGCGTGTGCGCCTGCTCCGGCGAGAACAGGAAATCCTTCATGTAACCAATGACATGCCGCGTCTGCCCGGACACCACCACCTGATCGCCCGCGCCGCCGGTCAATGTCTGGACCAGCGTGCGATCCGGATCGAGCACATCCCGCCGCTGGTCCAGCGTCACCCGCGCCAGATTGGTGCCCACGGCGACGGTGCCGGCATCCGGTTCCAGTTCGCCCGTCAGCAAATTGAGCAACGTCGTCTTGCCCGCCCCGTTCGGCCCGACGATGCCGACCTGATCGCCGCGCAAGATCCGTGTGGTGAAATCCCGCACCACCGCGCGGCCGCCAAAGGATTTCGTTACTTTTTCCGCCACCGCGACCAGGCGGCCCGACAAATCGGCCTCGGCGGCGCGCATTTTCACCCCGCCCGTGGCGCCGCGCAGTTCCTTTCGTTTCTTGCGCAGCGCGTGCAGATCGCCCAGTCGTTTCTGGTTGCGCTTGCGGCGGGCGGTGACGCCGTAGCGGAGCCAGTCTTCCTCCATCACGATCTTGCGGCCGAGTTTGTGCCGGTCGATTTCTTCTTGTTCCAGCACGGTGTCGCGCCATGCCTCGAACCCGGCGAAGCCCGCGTCGAGTTGCCGGGTGATGCCGCGATCGAGCCAGACGGTGACGCGCGACAGCCGCTCCAGCAGCCGCCGGTCATGGCTGATCAGCACGATACCGGAGCGCAGCCCGTTCAATTCGCGTTCCAGCCATTCGATGCCTGGCAGATCGAGATGGTTGGTCGGCTCATCCAGCAGCAGAATATCGGGCTCCGGCGCCAGCACGCGGGCCAGCGCCGCGCGGCGGGCCTCTCCGCCTGACAGCCGCGCCGGGTCCTCGGTGCCGTTCAGGCCGAGTTGTTCCAGCAGGTAGGAGGCGCGGTAGCGGTCGCCCGCGGCTTCCCCCCCTTCGAACCCCGCCTCGACATAGGCCAGCGTCGTCGCGAAGCCCTCGAAATCCGGTTCCTGCGGCAAATACCGGATGGTGGCCCCTGGCTGGGCGAAGCGCCGCCCGGAATCGGTGCGCACCAGCCCGCCCGCGATCCGCAGCAAGGTCGATTTGCCGGAGCCGTTGCGCCCAACGAGGCACACGCGGTCCCCGGCCGAGACGCTCAGCGAGGCCCCGGCCAGCAAGGGCGTGGTGCCGAAGGTGAGATGGATGTCCTGTAACAGCAGCGAAGGCGGCATGATCACCCGTACATGGAAGCGAAACGCCGCCTATACAGGGCC
>JAYVCG010000583.1:0-3036 GCA_043750075.1 Acetobacteraceae bacterium
GGACAGTTATGAGGCCATTGTTGAGGCCTGCCGTGACGCCTGGGCATTCCTGGCCAATGACCCTGACCGTATCCGGTCAATCGGAACACGGGCATGGGCATGGGCGTCGGTCAGTGGTTAGGGCGATTGGTATGAGACATGAGGCAAGCGTTTCATGTGCTCCGCCTCCGCTTCCGGTCCGCACGAAGAAGCCAGTCCGGCTGTGGACGGCGCGGCGCGCTGGGAAGCGTTGATCGCGGCGTTACAGGCACAGAACGCCGGGCCGCGGGCGATGGCGCCCACCGGATTTTTCCATGTCGCGGTGGAGCGGTGATACCGTCATAATTCCCACCAGTCTGCTGAAACGCTCTGCCTCGCCGCGTGAATGCGGAAAGTCGAGCTGCGAGAGACCCCAACAAACCCAGGCCCGTCCGCGTCAGGCGCACCACCGGACGCGGACGGAACCGCGTGTCATGCCGCGTTCGCCAGCGCGTGCGCCCCGCCCCGGAACGCCACCCGCGCCGTCAGCGCCGCCGCCGCGCGATGCAGCACCCAGGCCCAGTCACCGGGCCTCGGCTGCCGGAAGATCGTCATCGACGGATACCAGGGTGTGTCCGTCCGGCCATGCAGCCAGCGCCAGCAATTGTCGTAACGGTCCAGCAAGAACACCGGCTTGCCCATCGCCCCCGCCAGGTGCGCGACCGAGGTATCGACGCTGATCACCACATCCAGATTGGCGATGATCGCCGCCGTGTCAGCAAAATCACGCACCGAATCCATGGGGTCTGTCAGTTCCAGACCCAAAGGCGGTTCCTGTCCTTGCGCTGCCTGTGTGCCAGCCTGAAGGCTGATGAAGCGCACGCCGCGCACCGCCGTCAGTGGCGCGAAAGCCGCCAGACCGGCACTGCGGCGCCGGTCCACCGCGGTGAACCCTTGCAGCCATGGCCGCGCCTGCCCAGCCCAGACCAGGCCAACGCCGGGACCGTCGCCTTTCACGCGTTGCGCCCAACTGGCGGCCAGGGCGGGGTCGGCGGTCAGATAGGGCTCATTGGGCACGGTACGGGTGGTGGTGCCGAAAGCACGGGGCAGACTGAAGAAAGGCGCCTGGTAGTCGTGCGGCGGTAATGGTCCGTCCCCCGCAGCGATCACGGTGATGCCAGGAATGCCGCGCAGCAGCCGCACCAGGGGCAGCGGCACCGAGGCGGTCACCACCGCGCCGCGCCGCGCCAGCATGGGCAGGTAACGGGCGAATTGCAGCGTGTCGCCAAAGCCTTCCTCGTGCCACACCAGGACGCTCCGCCCTTCGAGGCAGATGCCGGAGTCAAGCAGTGGCAGCGGCGTGGCATGGGAAACGGCGACATGGCCGGGCCGGTTGAAGCGCCATTCGAAATCGCGCCAGGCGTCCTCCCATTGGCCGGCATGCAGCAGCGCGGTGGCGCGATTGACCTTGATCTGAGGATCATCCGGTGCCCGCGCGATGGCCCGGTCATAGGCGGTGAGCGCCTCGTCGAACCGGCCCTCGATTTTCAGCATCATGCCCAGATTGGCCCAGGCGGCGGCGGATTCGGGCACGGCGCGGGCGGCGTACTCGAAACAGCGAGTGGCTTCCTTGAAACGGCTGGTTTCCGCCAGCGCCATGCCGCGCAGAATGTCGGTGACCGGCGATTCGGGTGCTTCCCGCAGCACGGACAAGGCGGCATCCGGTTCGCCGTGCTCCAGCAAATAACCGGCGAAATCATGGCGCAGGCGGACATCGGCGGGCGCCAGCCGCAAACACGCCCGGTACTGGCGCGCGACGACCGAACGGGGGATGCGTGGCCGCATGGTCGCGAGATCATGGCAAGGACCGGCGTGGTCGGGCCGCGCCCGCCGCACCCGCTCCAGAATTGGCGCGGCACGGGCGGCTTCCCCGCTCGCGGCGATGGCGAGGCCGAGGATCAGCATCGCTTCCACATCGCCGGGATCGACGGCCAGCAGCACCCGCCCCCGCACCTCGGCCAGACGCCAGCGGCGGGCTTCCAGATGGTCGATGGCCACTTGCAGATGCCGTATCCTGGAATCGGGTATTCCGACGTCAGGCATACCGATATGTGGCATCCCATTTTGTCGCATCCCCTGCTGTGGCATCCCATCGGCGCCTTCCATTTTGGCTTCTCCTGTCAGACGAACGTACCCTCGCAGAAGAGTGTTAACAAAGTGTTTACCGGCGGGAGTGATTTTCAGGATCCCGTCCATTCGCGCAGGAGTTGCCCCATGCCCACCAATCCCGCCGACGGTCCGGTCCTCGGCACGCTGTATGGCGGCGACGCGATGCGCGCGGTGTTCGATGAACAGGCGTATTTCCGGCGCATGCTGGATGTGGAAGCCGCTCTGGCGCGGGTGCAGGCGCGGCTTGGCCTCATCCCGGCCGAGGCAGCCCAGGCCATCAACGCGGCGGCGGAAAAAGGCGATTTGCGCACCGAGGTGCTGGCCGCGAGCGCCCGCAATGTCGGCTACCCGGTCGTGGGCCTCGTCGCCGAGCTGTCGCGCGGCGCGGGGGAGGCGGGGGGATGGACGCACTGGGGCGCCACGACGCAGGACATCATGGACACCGCGACGGTGTTGCAGGTGCGCCAGGGCCTCGTTTTGATCGAGGCGGAGATGCGCGCGATCCTGAAGGCCCTGACGGATCAGGCAAGGACGCATCGCGGCACGGTGATGGCGGGCCGCACGCACCTGCAACAGGCCCTTCCCACCACTTTCGGCCTCAAATCCGCCACCTGGGCTTTGCCGTTCATCAACCATCTGCGGCGGTTGCCTGATGTGCGGCGGAATGTCGAACTCGTGCAGTTCGGCGGCGCGGCGGGCACGCTGGCCTCGCTTGGCGATCAGGGCATCGCGGTCATGGAGGGGCTGGCGGCGGAACTTTCCCTGCGCGCGCCCATCGCCCCGTGGCATGTCTGCCGCGAGGGACTGGCCGAAACGGTCGCGTATCTGGGGATCGTCTGCGGCGGGCTGGCGAAATTCGCCACCGACATCATTCTGCTGGCGCAAACCGAGGTGGGGGAGGTCGCCGAG
>JAYVCG010000584.1:0-4501 GCA_043750075.1 Acetobacteraceae bacterium
GCGTCGCAGTAGGCGCGCGGGAAGGTCGCCACGACCAGGGGAGCGCCGTGATCGGGGGCGGCGGCGAACAGTTCATCGACGAAGCCGTCCTCGCTGCGCCGCAGCCGCAGCGGATCGAGCCGGGAGGCGGCGAGGAAACCGGCGGAATAGTGGCGGCCGGAATGTGGCGAGGCGAAGACGACCCCCGTTGTTGGGCGGGCCGGCCGCCGGACGATGACGGCGTGGGGGAGCTGAGTATCCATCGTGTCATTCAACCGCGCCTGCACAAATGCGGCAACCGCACCCCTTGCGGGCCAGGGCATCGACACGTTAGAAGCCACGCATCGGATGGGCGCGTAGCTCAGCGGCAGAGCATCGCCTTGACATGGCGGGGGTCACAGGTTCAATCCCTGTCGCGCCCACCATTCGTTTCAGCAAAGCATCGCTATTCGCCCCGGATCGCGGTGTGCCCCGGCGGCGGGAAAACCGGACCGGCGCGCATGATCCGATTTCCTTCCTGGCCGCGGCGGATGAGATTTCCGGTTCTGCATCCTTTACGGCGAGGTCTGGCGGGCGGACATTCCGCACCACGCGTATCGCCTGGCACGCGCCAGCGACGGTGCTCCGGGTGTGGATGGGACGGCGTTCGAACAGATCGAAACGATGGGGTTGGCTGGAGAGTGCGCCTGTGTTCACGCCGCGGGAAAGACTTTCACCACGGAGTTCGCCAGCAGCCACACGGGCCGCACCCCCATGGGGAGAAAATGGCGGTTTTCCACGGTTTTGAGCGAATGGCCGCTTCCATTTACATGGTAGGCGCACGGAGGTTTTCCCCTGAAAGCAGGACAAAACGCATGGCGCGCGGTGTTTTCCGCTTCCGTGCGTTTCCGTGGTCCTCCGCGAACTCCGTGGTGAAACCTCCGTGATGAAACCTTCTGGCCCCATCAGCAGGCGCTGGCTTTCCGCATGAACACCGGGATCACTCCGGCACATACGGCGCGGGAACGAAGAACCGCCCGCCCACGGTTTTCAACGCGGTGTTGTCACTTGCCAGCGCCATGCCGCGCAGCGCGATCAGCAACTGGCCCGCGACGGTCTGGCGCCAGAACCAGTGGTCGATCTGCCGCGCCGAGGGGGGAGCGCCGTCCGCCTGCACGGCTTCTCCGTACAACGCCTTCACATCGTCGATCAGAAAACGCAGCGCCAGGGCGGGCGTGCCGTGCATGGGCACGGTGGGCAGGCCGCCCGCCAGGAACGCGGCCATGAAGGCGGGCCATGCCTCGGGCGGCTGACCGGCGAGGCCAACGGTGGTGCGGCCAAAGCGTGCCCTGAACCGTTCCCACACCGGCAGCACCAGCGCCAGTTCGGCGCGGAACGCGGCTTCCCAGGCCGCCGCGTTCCGATACACGCCCGGCGGAGGCAGCGTGACGGCGGGCGTCCAGTCCGGACGGTCATGCCAGCTCGGGTTGTCGTCCGGGAAGTGCGTCAGGATGACCGGCCCGTCCGTACGCTCCAGCAAGCCGAGGGCCTGGAGGAGGACGCGGCGCTGGAAGAGGGCGTCGTTGGGTTCGCCCAAAGGACGGCCGAGCATGAACGGCACCATCAGGGCGCGGGGCGGGCGGGTTTTTTCCACCTGCGGCAGGACAAGCGCCAGCACCGTCGTGGGCAGGCCGCGTTCTTCCAGCATGTGTGCCATCGCGCTCACGGCGCGGGTGCACAGCGGTCAAACGGGGGCGAGGACGACGGCGTTGACGTGATCCTCATGCAAGGCGGCGGCGATGCCGTCGGCGGCGGCCGCCATGCTCGCGGGATCGGTCGATCCCATGATCGTGTAATGGGTTTCGGCCACGCTGCCGATCACACCCCCGGCGGCGAGATCGCGCAGCCGGTCGATCGGGTAAACGACGTTGATGTCCCGCTGGAACCCGGCGCGATCGAAGTTGATCGAGACATGGCTCATGAGGATGTCGGCGTTGTTCCAGGTACTGGGCACCGCGCGGTGTTCGCCCGATCCGACCGGAAAGGGGGTGTCGCCGCGATGGATCAGCGCCGCGCTGCTGACGATCGCCACCCGGCGTTGGGACAGCGCCGGTCCGGCGGCGAAGGGCGTTGTGTCGAAAACCGGGCAGGGGATGCTGCCCGCCGCCGTTCGCGTCGGTTCGGGAATGTCTTCAAATCGCGCCATGCGGGTTGCTCCGTTGGTCGTTTTGCGAGCGTTGTTTGGTCTGGCTGGTCATTTTGAACATGGAAGGTCTTTCCGCCTTCCGCGCGATGCGTGTTCCCTTGTCGCTTCCCGGCCTTCCGGCGAACACAGTCTGGGAAGGCCGGTGTGATACCAGCCCGCTTAAAGACTGACACATGCCGTCATTCCCGTTCCGCTGTCCAGGGCGGATGATCCGTTCAGGGCCGCCGTTCTGGCGCCAGAACCATCCCGCGCGGCTGACAGTTGCCCGGCGCGCGCGGGGAGGACACGGCGACACGGCGCAGTTCGAATGTCGTGCAATAAGGACCGGTCACCGTTCCGGTCATGGCGCCGCCATCGGCGCTGATCCGCCCCTCCAGATCGACGGTCACATACCCTTCCGGCCGGGAAATCCAGGCGCCCGCCTTCAGCGCGATCTGGCCCGTGTCCGCGTCGAACGTGCTTTCCATCTCGAAACAGCCCTCGGGGACCGTGTTGTTCGAAGGGGCCGGGTAGAAATGGAAAAGCGCGCGCGGACGGGCGGCGGTGATGCTCAGCGTCAGCGCGGTGGTGCCTTGTCCGCGGATGTACTGGCCGACCCAGACCCCCGCCGCCGTCCTTTCGGCGCGCGCGGCCGGGGACAGGGCCAGCAGGAAGCTCAGGCACAGCCAGACCTGATACACGGACGCCCGCGCGGCCAGGGCGGCACGATCAAGGGGTTTGTCACGAACGGGGATCATGTCGCGCCAGACCATGCGGCGATGTCCTTCAATTGTTTCCGTTTCGCCCCATGCGTGTCCAGATCGAGACCGTCGATCGTCAGCGTGCGTCCCAGGGTGACACCATCCACCGCGGGGCCCAGGCATACAAGGGTCTGCAGGATGCGCCGCTCGATCGCCGGATCGAGGCAGGCCAGTAACGTCTCCCGCCACGCCGCGTTCGCCACCGCGAGACCCGCGATCAGGGCGTACGCCCCCCAGTGCGACACGCCCGCGGTGATGAGATGGTCCGCCGGGGTCACACAGGCGATGGCCGCGCCGAACGGCACCGTGGCGGCGATCAGACCGGGCGGGAGGCTGCCCATGCCAACCTCGTTGCCGCCATCGCCGATCGCCACGGTGCGCCACGGACCGGCGGTGAACACAAGGTCCAGCGGCGCGGCATGGGCGCTGACATCCTCGCCCCGCATGTTGCGCGGCCGCCCGTCCGCGCCCGGACCGCAGCGTTCGATGGCGATCATCCAGTCGATACCCCCCCTGGGCTTTTGGGCGCGCCATGCCTCGATCAGCGGTCCGGGCGGCGCGTCAGGGGCGAGAGCGTCCACCGGCACCGTGGTCAGGCCCGCGCCCGCCAGAGCGGCCTCGCAGGCCGGCCGGCACGCCGCGTCCGTCAGTAAACGGCACGGCACGCCGATGCGGGCGAACGCCAGCGCCAGCAGCGCCGCCCCCGCCGGTCCATCCGTTTCCGCCGCCGCGATCACGCCTTTGGGCACGAAGAAGCCGGTCAGAATGCCGATATGGCGCGGTGGCGCGGCCATCAGAGCCGATATCGCGCCCCACAATCCGCCCCGCGCGGCGGCGAACAGGGGAAAAATGCCGCGGCCGGTGTCCTGGTGGATCAGCGCCTCGATCCGGTCGATCCGGTCCCGCATTACAGCACGGCGAGTTTGGTGTTCCGCAGGTCGGTTATCAGCATCATCCCCGGCGCGTGCGTGATACAGAAGGCGGGCTTCACCCGTGCGATCACCGCCTGCGGGGTGACACCACACGCCCAGAACACCGGCAGTTCATCGGCGCCCACCGGCACGGCGTCGCCGTAATCGGGTTTTTGGAGGTCCGCGATGCCGATCTGCTCCGGCATCCCCAGATGCACCGGCGCCCCATGCACGGAGGGAAACCGCGAGGTGATCTGCACCGCCCGGATCGCGTCGGCGGGCTTCATCGGCCGCATCGACACCACCATCGGCCCCGAGAACACGCCCGCCGGAGCGCACGCGATGTTGGTCCGATACATCGGCACGTTGCAGTTCCGCGCGATATGGCGGACCTCGATGCCGTCGGCCATCAACGCCTCCTCGAACGAGAAGGAGCAGCCGATGGCGAAGCTGACGAGATCATCGCGCCAGACAGCGGCGATGTCCGTGGGTTCCTCGATCAGTTCGCCGTTCCGCCAGACGCGGTAGCGGGGGATGTCGGTGCGGATGTCGAGATCCTCGCCCAACGCGGGGAAGTGGGGATCGCCCGCCTCGGAGACGGCCAGCACCGGGCAGGGCCGCGGGTTGGCCTGCGCGAAACGCAGGAAATCATGCGCGAGATCGCGCGGCAGGATCACCAGGTTGGC
>JAYVCG010000585.1:0-3514 GCA_043750075.1 Acetobacteraceae bacterium
TCATTTCCCCCATCCGGCGAGGCCGCGCCGCAGCAGCAGCACGGCGGCGAGAATGACCACGCCCTCCACCAGCCGTTGCCGTTCGGTGATGGACTGCCCCAGGTCGCGGATCAGCGTGAGAGCGAAGGCTCCTAAAATCGGGCCGTGCAAAGCGCCGAGACCGCCCAGAAGGATCATCAGCAATGCCTCGGCTGAGCGGTGCCAGCCAAGGGTTTCGGGGCTGACGAAGGCGTCGGTCAGGGCGGCCATGTGACCGGCGAGACCCGCCAGGGCACCGGCCAGGGTGAAGGCCGCGCGTTTCAGGCGCTGGACATCGTGGCCCATGGCGCGCATCCGGTCCTCGTTGACGCGGATGCCGGACAGGGCATGGCCGAACATCGTTCCCATCAGCCACCACAGGCCGCCATACATCAGGCTCAGGGCCGTGAGGTTCAACAGCAGGAACACGGCGGGACGGGCGGTTTTCGAAACGGTCCAGAACATGTCAGGCCGGGTGATGAACACGCCATCCGCGCCGCCGCCAAGGGGCGTGTCATGGAACAGGAAGAACAGCATCTGTCCAAAGGCCAGCGTGGTCATCAGGAAATAAAAGCCGCGCGTGCGTAACGCCAGTTTCCCGATCATGGCGGCGGCGATTCCGGCCACGAGCATGGCGGCTGGCACCGACACGAGGATCGAGGCGCCGACCAGCCCATGAACCGTGTAGGCGCCAAGGCCAAAGAACGCGGCATGAGCCAGACTGACAAGTCCGGCGGCGCCCGTCAGCACCTGTAACGACAACGCGAACATCGCCGCGATCAACGCGGTGGAGGCCAGTTGCATGTGATAGGGCGAGGCCCAGTACGGCATGCTCGCGAGGACCAGGGCGCCCAGACCCAGCAGCGCGTTGCCCCACGGGCCGGCGCGGATCATGCGCGCGCGAACAGCCCGGTGGGGCGCCACAGCAAGACCAGCGCCATCATGCCGCACACGGCGATGCCCGCCAGCGAGGGCGCGTAGACTTTTCCCAGCGTGTCGATCAACCCGACCAGCAGCGCGGCCCAGAACGCGCCGGCGATGGAGCCCAGACCGCCGATGACGACGACGATGAAGGACAGGATCAGAAATCCGTCGCCCATGCCGGGATAAACCGACTGCAACGGCGCCGCGAGCGCGCCCGCCAGCATCGCCAGCGCCGTGCCCGCCGCGAACACCAGCGTGTGGATCAGCCGTGCGTCAATGCCGAGAAGATCGACCATTCCGGGGTTTTCGGCGGCGGCGCGGATGGCGGCGCCGATGCGCGTGCGCTCCACGAACAGGACCATCGCTCCGGCGACCGCGAGGCAGATCGCCAGCACCGTGAGGCGATAGGCGGAATAGGCGAAGTCCCCCGCGACCGGGATGGAGAAATCCAGCAGCGGCGGCACCGGGACGGCGTGGAACTGGTTGTCGATCAGGGCGGCGCGGGCTTCCTCGAACAGCAGGATGAGGGCGAAGGTCAGCAGCACCTGATCGAGATGTTCGCGCTGGCGGAATTTTCGAAATAACCCTCGTTCCAGCAACGCGCCGAACATCAGACCGCCGAGAATGGCGGCGGGAAGCGCCAGCCAGAACTGGCCGGTCGCGCCCGTCACCACGTAAGCGAGATAGGCGCCGATCATGAACAGGCTGCCATGGGCGAGATTGATCACGCCCATGACGCCGAAGATCAGGGTCAGCCCGCTGCTGATCAGGAACAGCAGCAGGCCGTATTGCACGCCATTCAGAATTTGCGCGAGCAATCCCGTCATCGGGATCAGGTCATTTTGCAGCCGGTGCCGGGATCGGCGAGCGCCTCGGCCGCCGCGCCGATGACCTTGTTCTCACCATTGCGGGCCTCGCGCAGCCAGATGGTTTGCACCGGGTTATGCGCGGCCGACAGCGTGAAAGCGCCGCGCGGACTGTCGATTTTCGCCGCCCGGATGGCAGAGCCCAGTTCCTTGAGGGCGGAGGGATCGCCTTTGGTGGCGGCGAGGCCGACAGCGAGCATCTGCGCGGCGTCATAGCCCTGGACCGCGTAAACATCGGGATCGCGGCTGGTGAACGTCTTGAAAGCGATGCGGAAGGCGAGATTTTTGGGATTATCGAGCCCGTCGCCATAATGCAGCGCGGTCTGGATGCCCTCGGCGGCGGCGCCCTGGGGTTTCAGCACGCCCTCGGTCAGGAAGCCGGAGCCGCACAGAGGCAGTTTGTCCCGCAATCCGGCGGCGGCGTAGTCCTTGACGAACTGTACCGCGCCGCCCCCGGCGAAGAACGCGCCCACCGCCTGCACGCCCAGTCCGGGCAATTGCGCCAGGATCGGCTGGAAGTTCGTTTCGGGGAACGGGAGGGTAAGTACTTTGGTCAGTTCGGCGCCACCGGCTTTCAGGCCATCGCGGAAGCCCTCGGCGGATTCCTTGCCGGCCGCGTAGCCCCAGGTGACCCAGGCAGCTTTCTTGATGCCCTTGGCCGCGAGCGCCTTGCCCATGCCATAGGCGGGCTGCCAGTTGCTGAACGAGGAACGGAACACCGCCGGTCCGCACAAATCCCGTGTCGCGGCGACATTGCCCGCGTTGGGGATGATAAGCGGAATGCCCTGGTCGCGCGCCGCCTGCACCAGGGCCATGACGACGCCGGAATGCACGGTGCCGATCAGCACCTCGGCCCGTTCCCGTCCGATCAGGCGGTTGACGTTCGAGGGGGCCTTGGCGGGATCGGATTCGTCATCGACGCGGACCAGTTCGACGGCCCGGCCGCCCATTTTGCCGCCGAGTTCTTTCACATGCATATCGACAGCGGCGGAGATGTTCTCGCCCAGGGCGGCGAAGGTTCCGGAGAAGGGGAGCATGAGGCCGATGCGAAGGGGTTTGTCCTGCGCGATGGCGGGGGTGGCGAGGGAGGCGGCGCCCAGGGCGCCGTGCAGGACTGACCGGCGTGAGATGGGCGGCATGGAAGGTGTCTCCCCGATGGATCGTTGGGGGGCGTCTATCGCATGAGCGGCGCGGGAGGGGCAACATCGACACCCCCGGCCCCAGGGCAATCGGGTGAACCGGGCTCAGGACAGCACTGGTCATGGAGTGACGGCGGTAAAGGGGAGGAAAAAATTCCTACCGCGGATGCACGCGGATGAACGCGGATATCCTTGGGTACCGGCCGGCTCATGATGATCCTCCTCAGCCGGAGCGGGCGCCAGACGGGTGCGGCAGCCGGGAACATCCGCGTGCATCCGCGTGCATCCACGGTGGGAATCCTTATTCTTCCCCTGACCGGCCCTGATCCAGGGCAACGCGTGTCCCATGCCCGGTTCACCCGATTGCCCCGCGCCCGGCCCGGCGCCATACCCGCCGCCCGCCAGGGGCGTTTCCTGTTCATGGCCGCGAGGGCACGCCAGCTCAACCTCGTATCGTTGGACACGGCGCCAGGGCAATCGCAGTTCATAAGTCAGAACATTGTGAGGAGGCTCATGAGGTAGGCGTCATCCCATGCGGCGCGTTTGAGCTTCCCGCGCAGTGACTCT
>JAYVCG010000586.1:0-3932 GCA_043750075.1 Acetobacteraceae bacterium
GAGGGGCTGAAACACACGCTGTCGGGCCTGCGCGCCGTCCATTCCAGCCGCCATGTGTTCGGCAAGGACCGGCCGGACATGAAGGGCCGCATCGGCAACTCCGGACTGGCGACTCAGGACGCGGTGCATCCCGCGGTCATCATCCATCCCGAAAGCGGGAAAAAGGCGCTGTTCGTCAACCCCGGCTTCACCCTGCGCTTCGATGGCTGGACGGTGGAGGAATCAGAGCCTTTGCTGCAATATCTCTACCGCCACGCCGCGCGGCCGGAGTTCACCTGCCGGTTACAATGGAAGAACGGTTCGCTGGCGTTCTGGGACAACCGCTCGACCTGGCATTACGCGCTGAACGACTACCACGGGCATCTGCGCCTGATGCACCGCATCACGATCGAGGGCGGGCCGCTGCACTGAGGGGACGAAAGGCATTAGTATTGATGGCCCTCGTGCCTGGCGGAGAGAAGTTCGGCGTTGGTGATCGTCCCGGTGCATTGCTTCAATGCCCTGATGATTTCGACGGCCTGGTGGATGTCTTCCCGCCGCGGATGTGCCTCGGGGGCGATGGGGCGGCCATGGCGGGTGATCACCAGGGTTTTCCCGCGCTCCACCTCATCAAGTAGTTGAGAGATCTGGGTTCTGGCCTCGGAAGCCTGGATTTCGCGCATGATGCGTACCGTGCGGTTCGATGGATGGGACTGGCCGGCCATGGGCCGGCATACGTCCCTTGGCAATGTTTCGCATGGTGAGGACGGATGGGGGGAGCAAGACTTTCCCTCCGCCACCGCGCCCATTCGTGCTATTCTCTCCGCATGGACCGCGACACCGTCATC
The DNA here is from genome assembly GCA_043750075.1 of Acetobacteraceae bacterium. Taxonomy (GTDB): domain Bacteria; phylum Pseudomonadota; class Alphaproteobacteria; order Acetobacterales; family Acetobacteraceae; genus Rhodopila. Next base: position 828 of record JAYVCG010000586.1, read on the forward strand.
GCCAGGTTGAAAGCCCACGAGGCCGAACTGAAACATCTCGGGGTCGAGCATTTGTACCTGTTCGGCTCCACCGCGCGCGGCGAGGCGCGGGAGGATTCGGATGTCGATTTGTTCATCGACTACGAAAAAGGAAAATTCAGTCTCTTCGCGCTGATGGATGTGCGGGAACGCGCGTCCCGCATCCTTGGCCGGAAAGCGGATGTCATGACGCGCGACAGCCTGCACAAAACGCTGCGCCAAACGATCGAGGCGGCGGCGGTGCCGGTGTTCTGATGGCGCCGGGTTCCCTCATTCCCCGTCTGACGGACATCGTCGAGGCCATCGACCGTGTCCAGGACGTGATGGGCGACATGCCTCTCGACCAGTTCGAGACGGACTGGCGTGCTCAATGGCTGGTCGAGCGCGGCGTTGAAATCATCTCCGAGGCCAGCCGTCATTTGACCGGTGATCTGAAGGCACGCCACCCGGACATTTTCCCCCTGGGTCTGATCCAGACCTTTCCGGGTGGAAGCTCCCAGAAAGGCTTTCACCACGAAGAACACGGAGAACCACGGAGACGCACTAAGGAAGAGTCATGGTGATGCATCGTGGAGCGTTGAAACCCGCGTTGTCCGATTGATGTGTCTTGTCTCCATGCCTCTTCGTGGTCCTTTGCGAACTCCGTGGTGAAAGCCTTCCTGGCGGCATGGACACACGTGGACCTTACCGCCCCCAAATCACCCCCCCATCCCCAGCCGCCGCGACGCGATCCGCGCGCCCTCCGCCATCGCGCTCAGCTTGGCCCACACCACGTCCTCCGCCACCCGGCCTTTTCCGGCCGAGGTATCGAAACCGCAATCCGTCCCCGCCAGAACCCGTGTCGGATCGCCGATCGCACGCGCCACGTTCTCCAGCCGGTCGGCCACGACCTCGGGGTGTTCGACGAAGTTGGTCAGCGGGTCGATCACGCCCGCGACCACGACCTGGCCGTCATCCAGGGGCAGGGCGCTCAGGCACCGGTATTCGTGCTGGTGCCGGGGATTGGCGATCGGCAGCACCCAGCCGCCGACATGGGCGCGGCTGAGCATCGGCAGGATCTCCGCCATCGCGACATCGCAATCGTGCGGCGCCTCGTAATTGCCCCAGCAGGCGTGGATGCGCACCCGGTCGCGCGGAATGTTCCGCAACGACTCGTTGATCGTCGCCACCACCCGCTCCGCGAAATCCAGGAACGCGGAAACCGGCTGATCCTGAAAGGTGATGTGCCGTTCCAGCGCGAGATCGGGCGCGTCGATCTGCAACAGGAACCCGTGCCGCACGATCGCCTCGTACTCGACCTGGAGCGCGCGGCCCAGAGCCGCCAGATACGCATCCTCGGTGTCGTAGTGTTCGTTACGCATGGCGGTGGCGATGATGCCAGGGGAGGGGGCGGTCATGAACGGTTCCACGAAGCCCGGCTGCCCGATCTCGCGCAGCGCGGCCTGGAACTCGGCGCATTCGGCGTCCACCAGGGCGGGGTCGATGTATTCCACCGGGCCGTTCGCGGAGGGCAGGGTGCCGCGGTTGCTGACCGAGCGGCGGGCGCCCTCGGCCTCGGCGGCCATCGCCGCGAAACCGGGATAGCGCGCGATGTCGGCGACGGGCCGGCGGGTCCAGGTGCCGCCGAAGCCGGTCATGCGGTGGCGGACATAGAGGAAGAACGCCTCGCGCTGCTGCTCGCCGTTGTTGCCGATGTCGATGCCCGCGGCGATCTGCTGGCGCACCACATGCCGGGTCGCGACCTTGCCCGCGCTGTCGATCGCGGCCTCGTCCACCGCCTCCCCGGCGGCGCGGCGCGCGTAGAGTTCGGTCAGCGCCGCGGGACGCGGCAGACTGCCGGTGTGGGTGGTCAGGATGCGGTGTTCGCTTTTCAACATGGCGCGGGCCTTGAAGGTCTGTTGCCCGCCAGTGTAGCCGCGTTTCGTGGCCGTGTCCCGCGCGGACGCGAGGGGGAAAGCCCCGCGTTCCCCCGGTCTGGGCGCCCGTGCATGCCGTCCGTTCCCCCGCGCGCGTACTTCTCCGCGCCCTCCGTGTTGAAGCCTTTCGCGTCGGCCTTCGCTTTTCCACGCCTCTCCCGTACCCTGGCGTCCCAACCCCGACGGATGCCGGGCGTTGCGCTTGGCATCCGTCAGGATCGCGGCGTTGGATGGGATGCCAGGCGAGGGAGGCGGGATTGCCGTTGGCCGACGATTACACCGCGGCCCTCCTGACGCTGGGAGAAGCCTTCGATCACTACACCACGGCCACGGGTTTGACGGCGGTCCTGGTCGGCGGCGCCGCCACGGCCATTTACACGGATGGCGCGTTCCCCTCGGGTGATTTCGACGTCGCCGCCGCGGACGACGCGGCCTTCGACGCGGCGATGCGCTCTGGCGGCTTCGTCAGGGAGAATCGGACTGGCCGGCTCCGGATCGGTTACTACCATCCCGATCATCCCGCCTACGGCTTTCAGCAGGTGAGCGGACCCTTGTTCGACGGCCAATCGGACGAAGGCCGCCTGATCCGCATGAAACTCGACAAGGGCGTTATCGCTCTTCCCGCCATTGAGGATATCATCGCCGATCGCCTGGCGCGGCACGCCATTGCCAGCCCTTCGGACGATTCCCGCCTTCGGCAGGCCAGGACCCTGTTCGTGCTGGCCGATAACCTGGATTTGGCTTATCTTCACAGGCGCATCCTGGAGGAAAGCGGCGATCCCGCCCTCCTTGGCCTGGCGGGACCATGAGGGTGGCGAAGGTGCGGGATCACGGGAGGTGGCCGTGAAGACAATCATGCTGTTTGACCCGCTGTAAGCCCGCAAGCCCCGGCGTTCAGGCCGGGGTAAGGGCGTCTTGCTTCCTTTTTGGAAACCCGTAAAATGCAACCATCGAAGCCGCAAGGCCAAGGTCTAGGGCCGGACTGGCCCGAAGTTAACGCCTGTCGAGATGCGTTGAGTCCTGTGGGGTTTGCCGGTTCAGGGTGTTCAGCCCTGGTAAAAGCCCCAAGCGAAAGCAGTGCGGGCGGTAAACCCCATGGGCAGCGTCGATGAAGCAGGAAGCAGCCCAGGAAACTGGGAACCCCGGTCCTTCAGGGCCGGGAGCATGTCAG
>JAYVCG010000587.1:0-3740 GCA_043750075.1 Acetobacteraceae bacterium
CCGCTCGGTGGTCGTGGTTTTGCCCGCGTCGATATGCGCGGTGATGCCGATGTTGCGAATTTTATCGAGCGGCCGGTCTGACACTATGAACCTCCATGGAGAAACGGGCGCTACATGCGGTGTGCTCCGCGCGCCCGTGTCATGTTCGCGGTCCAAGGCCGGACCACCTTCATTAGCGCGGTCAGATGCGCCTGGACGGGGGGTTTTGCAAGTGCGAAATCCAGGGAGCGGGGGGAATTGATGAAGGCAGGGCGCTGACCTGACCCGCCAAGGGGCTTTGCCCCCTGGACCTCCACCAAAGGCGCTGGCCTTTGGAAACCATCCATACCGTCACCCCTCCATACCATTTGTCATGTTTCGTCACGATGTCCTGCTCTATGCTCCCACCATGGACCCACGCACCGCCCATGCACTCACCCGCTTCGGCCTGGGACGCAATGGCGCGGAGCCGCCACCCGCCGACCCCGCCGCCTGGCTGCTGGACCAGTTGCGCCAGCCCGACTCCCTCTGGCCCGGCCCACTACCCTCCGCGACCGAGGGCCTCACGGCCATCCGCTGGGACCGCGAAAACAAACCCCCACCCGCCGAATCCCGCGCCCGCCCGCTCTACCAGGCCGAGGGCACCGCAGCGATGGCCCGCGCGGTGGCGACCCGCACCCCCTTCCGCGAACGGCTGGTGTGGTTCTGGAGCAACCATTTCACCATCTCCCTGCGCCGGGGCGTCTGCGCCGCGGTCGCGGGCGCCTTCGTGCAGGAAGCGATCCGCCCCTTCGTCACCGGGCGCTTCGAGGACATGCTGCTCGCGGTCATGCGCCACCCGGCGATGCTGCTTTATTTGGACAACGCCATGTCCATCGGTCCCGGCAGCACCGCCGGACGCGCCTCCCAACGCGGCCTGAACGAGAATCTCGCTCGCGAATGCCTGGAACTGCACACCGTAACGCCCGCCTCCGGCTACACCCAGACCGACGTGACCGCGTTCGCGCGCATCCTCACCGGCTGGTCTTTGGACCTGAAAGCCGACCCGCCAGGCTTCCGCTTCCGCCCAGGGGTGCATGAGCCGGGCGAACATGCGGTACTGGGGCGCGTTTTTCCGGCGGGCGAGGCGGGCGGCGTGGCGGCGCTCCACTTCCTGGCCCGCCATCCGGCGGCCCACCGGCATTTGGCGGCCAAACTGACGCGCCACTTCACCAGCGACGAACCACCCCCGGCGGCGATCCGCCGCATCGAGGGCATTTTGCGCGACACCGGCGGCGATCTCGGCGCCGCGGCCGCCGGATTGGTTGGCCTGAACGAAGCCTGGACACCCCGCACGAAATTCCGCGCTCCCCTTGATCTGGTCGTCGCCGGTTTCCGTGCTTTGGACGTGCCTCCCGATCCTCCACCCGCGTTTCTGCCCATCCTCGGCGGCCTCGGCCAACCGCTGTGGACCGCCCCCGCGCCGGATGGCTGGCCCGACACCGCCCCCTTCTGGTCCGGCCCCGAAGCCATGATGCGCCGCATCGACTGGGCTTTTGGGTTCGCGCAACGGATTGGCGGGCGCGACCCGATGGCGATCGCGGAATCCGTGCTTGGCACCCCGCACCGCCAGGAAACCGCCGACGCGATGCGCCGCGCCGGTTCCCGCCGGGAAGCGCTGACCTTACTCCTCACCTCCCCGGAGTTTCAGAGGCGATGACGCGCTTTCCCCCTCCGGTCCTGTCCCGCCGCGCGGCGCTTCTGGGCCTGACCACGGTTCTGACGGCGGGCGGGGTCTCGCTCGCGGTGGCGGCGGCGCCCACCGGGCGGCGTTTCGTGGTGGTGCTGCTGCGCGGGGCGATGGACGGGCTCTCGGCGGTGGTGCCGTATGGCGATCCCGGCCTGATGGCGCTGCGGCCCGAACTGGTTCCCCCCATGCCCGGTCAGGAAAAAGGACTGCTCGACCTGGGCGGATACTTCGGCCTGCACCCGGCGCTGAGCCGATCGCACGCGCTGTACACGGCGAACGAGTTGCTCGTGGTGCATGCCGTCGCGGGCCATTACCGCGCGCGCAGTCATTTCGAGGCGCAGGACTATCTGGAAAGCGGCGCCGATCAGCGCATGAGCAGCGGATGGTTAAACCGGGCCGTCGCGGCGATTCCGGTCCAGGGTCAAGGGACGGCCCAGTTGAGGGGGGTGGCGCGGGCGATGGCGATCGGGGCTTCGGTTCCGTTGCTGCTGCGCGGCAAGGCGGAGGTCGCCAACTGGGCGCCACACGGCTTCACCGAGCCCGCCGCGTCTTTGTATCAGACGATCTTCGCGCTGAACCAGGGCGATCCCCTCACCGGGCCGGCCATCGCCGCCGGGATGCGCGACCGGGGTTTTGGCAATGCGGTCATGGGCGAACCGGAGAAAGGCGGCGGCCGGTATGCTTTCCCCGCGCTGGCCAAAGCCGCGGGAGCGATGTTACGCGCGCCGGATGGTCCCCGCGTCGCCGCGCTGGAACTGGGCGGCTGGGATACGCACACCAACCAGAATGGCCGCATCGCCGCGCCCCTGACACAACTCGACCAGGGGCTGGACGCGCTGAAAACCGCTCTGGGCGAGGCATGGAGCCAGACGGTCGTGCTGGTGATGACGGAGTTTGGCCGCACCGCGCGCATGAACGGCACCAAAGGCACCGATCATGGCACCGCGACCGTGGCTTTTCTGGCGGGGGGGGCCGTGGCGGGCGGCAGGGTCACGGGTGCCTGGCCTGGCCTCGCGCCTTCTCAGTTGTTCGAGGACCGGGATCTGGCGCCGGTGACCGACATCCGCGCCATCGCCAAGGCGATACTGGCCGGCCATCTGGGCCTGAACCAGGCTTCCCTCAACGTCGTTTTTCCTGGCGGCGAGACCGTCCAGCCCCCGCCGGGGCTGGTGCGGACCGCCTGAGAGCGCCGTTTAGTAACCGTTATAATAACGCCGCTGCTGCGGCTGCTGTGGTGTCGTCACGAGACCGCCCACGGCGCCCACGCCGCCACCGATCAACGCGCCGGTCGCGGCGCCCCGGCCACCACCCGCGAGCGCGCCAATCGCCGCCCCCGTGCCCGCGCCGATCGCCGCGCCGCCAACGGCGCGTTGCGTCGGATCATAGGGATTACAGGCGGTGAGGCTCATCAGCGCGCCAAGACCAAGAATGGCGGGAGTAATCATGCGTTTCATGTTTTCTCTTTCCTCATCGAACAGGCAGATGCCACTTGGGTATGAAAAGGCGTTCGCGCAACCAACGGCCGCCATTGTTTTTTCAGCCTGGCGGTCAGGATTGCCTCACCTGGATTGTCTCATCCGCGTTTACCTCATCCGCGTTTGCCCCGCCTGGAAGCCGGTCATATCGCTTTCCGATCCGTTGGCAAGGTGGCCACGATCCAGTGCGACCATCCGGATAGTGACCAGTAGCCCGCCATTTTCGCGAAACCATCGCCATTGGCAAGGCCACGAGCGAGCAGTTCCTCACCCACCACACCATGGTCAATCGTTCCGGATTCGTTGATCGTGAATCCAGAGCCGGTCAATAACATCAACAGTTCTGCAGGCGAAATCACACGCAAATGTGTGGAGTCATCGAAGAAATTAGTGATGACGATATCAATTCCATGCTTCAGAAACGCTTCGCGTCCCGGTTGACGCGCGGCATTTTCCCCAGGCCACTCCAGATAAACCCGCCCGCCAGGCGCGGCGCGGGAAGTGATCCACTGCAACATCCGCGCCGGATCACGCAAATGCTCGATGACATGACTCAA
>JAYVCG010000588.1:0-2612 GCA_043750075.1 Acetobacteraceae bacterium
GGAGTCACGATCCCCCCGCGCGCCGCGGACGCGCAGGGCGCCGATCCGCGCCAGCCCATCGTGGATTTGAACGCCGCGTTGCAGGCCGGGATGCGGCAGGGTGCCGCGCCGTTTCAGCAGCGTTTCGACCGGCTGGCGCCGGTGATCGACCGGGTGTTCGACCTCGACGCGATCCTGCGCAGTTCGGCCGGGCTGCGCTGGACCTCGCTGAACGAAGCGGCGCAGCGGAGCATCTTTTCCATTTTCCGCACCTTCACCATCGCCAGTCACGTCTCGAATTTTGACCAGGACAATGGAGAAAAATTCGAGGTTTTGCCGCAACTCCGCGCCTCGGGAAACGATCAGATCGTCCAATCGGTGCTGGTGACGCCGAAAGGCGAGCGGATCAAAATCGACTATGTGATGCGCGCCGGGGCCGGAGGATGGCGGGTGGTGGACGTGCTGCTTGACGGTTCCATCAGCCGGGTCGCGGTGCAACGCTCGGATTTCCGGGCCTTGCTGACTTCGGGCGATCCCGCGCCGCTGATCGACAGCCTGCGGCGGAAAGTGGCCGAGCTGTCCGGCGGGGCCATGCGGCCGTGACCGGGTGATCCTGAGCCTGTGTTGCGCCGCGCTGACGGTGGCCGGCGTGGCGCAGGGGCTGGCCGGATGCTTTCTGACTGTCCGGTTCGCCAGGGAAAGCGCGAGCGCGCGGAATGCTGACACCGTTCCGGCGGATGGGTGCGCGCCGGTGACGATCCTCAAACCCCTGCACGGGGACGAGCCATTGCTGGCCGATGCTCTGGCGACACTGTGCGCGCAGGACCATCCCGCCCCTTTCCAGATCGTCTTCGGCGTTGGCGATGCGCGTGACACGGCGATCCCCGCCGTGCGGGCGCTCCAGGCCCGGTATCCGGCGCTGGACATCGCGCTGGTGGTGGACGGCACGCGGCACGGCGCCAACCCCAAGGTAGGCAATCTGATCAACATGCTGCCGGCGGCGAAACACGCGATCCTGGTGATCGCCGATTCGGATGTGCATGTCCGGAAAGACTATCTGCGCGTCCTGGCGCGCACGCTGGAACAGCCGGGCGTGGGGCTGGTGACCACGCTTTACACCGGTCTGCCCGCTTTTTCCGTGCCCGCCAGCCTGTTGGGCACGACACAGATCACCCACATTTTCCTCCCCGGCGCCCTGCTGTCCCGCGCCCTGGGACGGCGCGACTGTCTGGGCGCCACGATGGCGCTGCGGCGGGAGACCCTGGACCGGATCGGCGGGCTGGAGTCCCTGAAGGACCATCTCGCCGACGATAACGTACTGGGCCAGCGTGTCCGGGCCGCGGGACTCGGCGTTGCCCTGGCCCCCATGGTGGTCGCGACCACGGTGCCGGAACGCACGGTTGCCGCGCTCTGGCGGCATGAGATGCGGTGGGCGCGCACGGTCCGGGCGCTGGAACCGGCGGGCTTCGCCGCCTCGCTGGTGCAATATCCGATTTTCTGGGCTTTGCTGGCCGTTCTTGCTTCATCCGGCGCATCCTGGACGTATATGATGGTGCTGCTCGCCTGGCTGAGCCGTGCTCTGACGGCCATGGCGATCGACCGGGCTCTGGCGCCGATGACACCGGGGCTTGCATTACGCTGCCCGGTCTGGCTTTTGCCCCCGCGGGACGTGCTGTCCGCCGTCGAGTGGGCCGCGAGTCATGCCGGACGCCGGGTTGACTGGCGGGGCCTGACGCTCCAGGCCGATACGCCGCCTCCGGTCGCCGTCTCCACCATTACTCCTTCCCCCACCACGTCCTCCGCCACCACCAAGGGATCACACGCCCGATGATGAAGACCCTGTTCCTGCAACCGCCCTCATTCGACGGTTTCGATGGGGGCGCCGGCTCGCGGTATCAGGCGCGGCGGGAGATCAAATCGTTCTGGTTCCCGACCTGGCTCGCCCAACCGGCGGCGCTGGTCACGGGCAGCAAGCTGATCGATGCTCCCCCGGCGCGGATTAAACTCGACACGGTGACGGCGGAAGCCCGCAAGCATGAACTGTGCATCATCCACACCTCGACCCCCTCCTTCGCCGAGGATGTGAAGGTGGCCGCCGCGATGAAGGCCGTGAACCCCGCGCTGAAGATCGGCTTCGTCGGCGCCAAGGTCGCGGTGCAGCCAACCGAGAGCCTGGCCCAGGGGGGGGCGATCGACTTCGTGGCGCGTAATGAATTCGACTTCACCATCAAGGAAGTCGCCGAGGGCCGCGACTGGAGCAAGATCGACGGGATTTCGTACCGCAACAACGCCGGCGTGATCGTGCACAACAAGGAACGCACGATCCTGGAGGACATGGACAGCCTGCCGTTCGTCACCGAGGTCTACAAGCGCGACCTGCGGATCGAGGATTACTTCATCGGCTATCTGATGCATCCCTACGTGTCGCTGTATACCGGGCGGGGCTGCAAATCCCGCTGCACCTTCTGCCTGTGGCCGCAGACCGTGGGCGGGCACCGTTACCGCGTCCGCTCGCCCGGCCATGTGGCCGAGGAAATCCGCATGGCGAAGCTGTATTTTCCGCAAGTACGAGAATTCTTCTTCGACGACGACACCTTCACCGACGATTTGCCGCGCGCCGAGGCCATCGCGCG
>JAYVCG010000589.1:0-2746 GCA_043750075.1 Acetobacteraceae bacterium
CTTGTGAAACTGCGATCCCATGGCGATTCGTGACCGCAGCAATCATCCCGGAAATACGTCACCGTATTTATGAAATGGGGTACTTAGTGCCTATGGGGCGGAGCCCTGATGCCTACTGCGCCAGCCAGGCCTCAAACCGCGCCTTCAACTTCGGCGAATTCTCATGCCAAAACGCATTGTCCGCCCTTAACGCCACACTGACATTGGCCTGAAACATGGGCGACACCGCCTGCTGCTCCGGTGACAACCAGTCATTGACCCCCTTCGCCAGGCCAATCTCCCCACTCATCCGCAACAGCCGCGCCTGAAGCGAAGGCGCCCCCGTGAGATACAAAAACTGCAACGCCTCCCGCGTGTTCGGCCCGCCCTTCACCACGGCCCATAACCGCGGCTCATACAAACTCCCGGCGAACTGCACCCCGAAATTGCGCCTGTCCACCCGGTTCGCCTGCACGATCACCGCACTGGGCGTGGCCGTCATCAGCACATCACCCGAGCCGAGGATTTTCGCCGCCTCGGCCGGCGTTTGCCACCACACGACATAAGGCTTGAGCTGATCCAGCTTGCGAAACGCCCGATCCACACCCTCCGCCGTCCCCAGAGTCTTGTAGACCTCGTTCACCGGCACCCCATCCGCCATCAGGGCGAACTCCAGCGCGCCCCGTACGGTCCGGGCCAGCCCGCGCTTGCCGGGGATTTTCGCGACATCCCAGAAATCAGCCCAGGTGGGGGTGGGGGAAAATTTGTCGCGGTCCCAGGCGAGGACGGTGTTGTGTACCGTGGCGCCCACGCCGCACTCGCTCACGCCCATCTGCTGGTAGTGGTCCTTGCCGCCAATCGCCGGCCAGTCGAGCTTCTCGAACAAGCCATCGGTGCAGCCAAGCACCACTTCTTCCGGATCGACCTGCACCAGATCCCAGCCGCCCTCGGCCGCACGGGCGCGGAACGTGTCGAGCCCGCCCTCCCAGCTTTCCTGGCGCACCGGAATGTCGGTCGCGGCGATGAAGGGCTGCACATAGGCCTCCGCGATCGACGCCTGAGAGTTTTCCCCTCGGGTGACGATCGTGACGGCGCCTGTGTCAGCCGGCCATGCGGCCAGGGCGGCCAGGACAGTCAGAAATACCCGAGCGAGCATCAAGCGTGCGTTTCCATGTTCCGGATGAGCGGGCCGGACGCTACAGTTCCGGGCGGCTTCCGGCAACGACCTTGTGTCAGCTTCCCAAAATCGTGCCCAGTGGAAGCGCGGCTTCCCCCGCCGCGATCTTCTTGCCGCCATCCCAGCGCACGCGATGCACTTCGATGAAGCCGCCCTGGCCGTGAATGACGAGGCTGGCGCCGTTCTGCGCCACGACCTGACCGATCTTCTTGCCCTTGACCTCGGAGAAGGTGCGGGCGATGCGCTTCGTGCTCTCGAACAGGAACAGTTTCTTGCCGTCCAGCGTGGTCCAGGCGCCGGGTGCGGGATTGCAGCCGCGGATCAGGTTGTAGGTCTGATCGACATGCGAAGCCCAGTTGATGCGGGATTCCGCCTCGCGGATGATGCCCTCATAGCCCGCGTGGGGTTCGTACTGGACCAAAGCGGGGGCCTTGCCGACAACCACCATGTCCGCGACCTCGACCAGACCGGCGACGCCCATCGGGAAGATCTTGCCGAAATAGAGGCTGCCCATGGTGTCCTCGTCCTCGATCGGCACGCTCCGGGTCAGGATCACCGGGCCTTCGTCCAGCCCATCGGTGGGACGGAAGATGCTGAATCCGGTCTCCTTGCGGCCCAGGATGATGGACCAGCTCATGGAGGAGGCGCCGCGGTGGAGGGGAAGCAGGCTCGGGTGGAACTGGATGGTGCCGAACGCGGGGATGTCGCACAGCGCCTGGGGCACGAACTGCGTCACGAACGCCATCACGCCGACCTGGACGTTGGCGGCCTTCATCGCTTCCAGCGCCTCCGGATCGGTCAGTTTGGGGAACTGATGCACCGTCAGCCCGCGTTCCTGCGCGGCGAGGCGCAGCGGGTCGGGACGGCCTTTCTCGGGGGCGCAGAACACGGCGGCGACCTCATCGCCGCGTTTCAGGAATGCCTCCAGCGTGGCTTTGCCGAAATCCTGCTGGCCGATGATGGCGACGCGCATCCCTGATCCCTCCCGCTCTGGTTGGGCGGAGTTTTGAACGGGGACGGCGGCGCTGTCGAGGGTGGGGCGTCTGGAAATGCCGTCCCCCGCGCCGGTCAGGGGATGGGAAAGTCCTCCAGGGTGTCCAGCTCCTTGCCCTCGTTCATGATGGCGTACAGCCGGTCCATCTCCACGTTGAATTCGGCCCAGAGCGCGGCGGCCTCCTCGGGCGGCAGGCTGTCCTTGCCGAAGCGGACCGCGTTGTCCTCGCGGATGATGTCCGTCATGTTCGTCCAGGGCATCTTGTCCGCGCCCTTGACCAGCGCCAGCGCGGCATGCAGCCGCTTGCGGATCGTGGCGACAACCTCGTCGCTGGGTCTCTCGCGGACCGGCGCCGGAGTCCCGAACAAATCCCCTTGCGATGCTGGCCTGGCCTTCGATGCTGGCATGATCTTCCCCTGGCGGTTCCGCCCCTGACTGCCTCAGTCGTAGCAGTCCCCTCCCGAGTCGGGCCAGCGCCTTGGCTGATCCGCCCCGCGCGCGTACCATGCCACCATGACCGCGGACTGGCACCACGAACGATTGCCCGAACTGGTGCGCGCGCTGTCCGGCCGGCCGCGGCATGAGGCGTTGCGCGG
>JAYVCG010000590.1:0-9694 GCA_043750075.1 Acetobacteraceae bacterium
CGCCGTCATCCCCCGGCTTGACCGGGGGATCCGTACAAGCACCGTGCCGCGACAGATCCCCCGGTCGAGCCGGGGGATGACGGGAAAATGGGATGGGTCAGTCTTTTGGGCCGTTGGTATAACTCCCGCGCGGAAGGACAAAACATGATGGATTACTGTCCCACAGACAGGCGGGCCGCGACGATGCCCATGCGTCCGGGTGTTTGCTCTTCACACATCATTCTTGTTGAGAGTGCTGGCATAAGATAGGAGTCTGGCTCTGGGAAAAGCCTCAGGTAGCCCAGTTACCACCGTAGGTATTGGAGAGGTTTTTCCCATTTTCTTTGGTCATCACTGCCATCAGACCTGGAGCGAGGCTATGTTCCCCACTCCAGCATCCATCCTGCCCAGATGTACCGAGAGCCAGCCTGTCTATCTCAAGGTAGCACTCTCTTCTTGTCATGCCGGTCTCTGTCATGCCGGTCATATTCTTTCAGGCGCGTCATGGCCGTGCCGTCAATGGCACGACGCGGCGGAGTTGCGGTCGGGCCCTTCTGAATTTTCCCGCCTTGTCAGTATTGTTTAAAATAAAATACTTATGTTTTTATTAATACATAAAATATCAAAAGATATTTTCCAAAAAAAAACTTGATACTGTATGATTTTTTGCTTGATTGAGGTTACATTGATGATAGGTTGATGCATATACAGCTTTGAAATGAGGTGTGGATGGCGGCAATCTGGAACATGTTTGGTTGGCTCCTTTGGAACTCCTGACCGGCAGTCATTCCTGTCTCGCCTCGTGAGATGTCAGCCTTCGAACGCGCCGGCATGAGTCCGTGACATCATGCCTTCCCTTGTCCGTGCTTTACTTAGATATAGGAAATATTTCCTTGTAATCCAGCCCTGAAAGGTGACTCATGTCAAAAATCCGTGGCTTTTGCGCTGTCGCGGCCATCGCCGCCGTGGCCTTTGGACCAACACACAATGCCTCAGCGAGTTTGGTGTATGACTCGAGCATCCTGGTGACCGGACAGGGTTTTGGAAGCGCTCCACGCTCCCTGACGTTACAGCAAGCCGGCAAGAGCAACAGTGCGGCGGGAACCGAAAGCGGCTGCGTGGGCGTCAGTGGCACGGGCGCCATCACTTTCGGCCTCTGCATCACGGACGCGGCTTTCCTTCCCAATGGCGTGAGCAATGTGCCTGGCACCACCGACATGCCCAATCCGCTCACCATCGGCGGCAACAAATACGCGATCCCCACCGCCGGGTTCCTTGCCATCACCGCCGCGAATCAGATCGGCATCCTCTATAACGCGACGGAAAGTAGCGGCGCTTCCACCGATGTGACGGATCTCACGTTGAAGCTTTATACCGCCACGGGAACCTTGCTCGGGTCCATCGATGGCAGCGCGGCTTTCGCGACCACCACTCCTGGCAATGGGGGGGCGGGCTTCGTGTTCAGGATCGATGCCGCGCAACAGCCCTATGTGGACGGTCTGCTCGCGAGCGGTGGAGCCGGGACCATATTCGCCCTGGAATCGACGATCACCAACATCGACGGAGGTCCGGAATCCTTCCTCCTCTTCAACCTCAGCACCGGTTCCACCGGCGGCGGCGGCGGCGGCAGCGTGCCGGAACCCGCGTCCATGGCAGTGCTGGGTTTTGGTCTCGCGGCGCTCGGGACGCTGCGCCGCCGGAAACGCGCTGTCTGATGAAACACTGACCCTGGGCGGGCTCACCGTCAGCCACGTTCCTGACCCACGCGCCGTCAACCGATGACCGTGACGGCGATGCGCACGCTGAAAACAGTTTCTCTCTGATGGAAAAGGGCGGCATGGCATTCCCGGCCATGCCGCCTTTTCCTTCTCCTCAAACATGCAGAATACTGTTGGATGACAGCGAAACCGCCCCCAGCAACTCGATTTTCATGTTCGTCGCCGTCAGCTTTTCATTGGCAGCGCTGGTGTTGACGTAAACGAACGTGTTGCCACCGCTGGTTTGCCATCCAACCGAGCGGGCGCCCAGGTTGCTGTTTGAAATGCTGCCGGCATATTGCAGCGGGACGCCAAGCCCGCTCAGATCAATCAGATCCCTTCCCGCACGGAAGTTGGTGACGATGTCCATGGCGGACGCCATGGAGTCCCCGGCGGAACCATACATATAAGTGTTGACGCCCGTGCCGCCGGTCATCGTGTCGGCGCCCGCGCCACCCGCGAACCATAGCTTGCCGGTCATGCCCGTGCCATCGATCCGGTCATTCCCCCCCATGGTGACGATGAAGGCCGGCGTGGAGGTTCCCAGGGCGCCGCTCAGCGCCGCGAGTTGAACCGTATCATTGCCGCCGGTGCCCACCACCACGTTCACGGGAATGGCGGCGGAGGAAAGGCCCGCCGTCGTGTCGGTCACCGTCACCGCCAGGGCATGCAGGGTGCCCGCGGCCGAACTCGCCGTGAGAGCGGTACGGGCCGCGAGCGTGGCGGCGTTGCTGGCCGTGGACAAGGTGAAAGCGGCCGCGCCCGTTCCACTCAACGCATAACTGTAACCATGCCCCGACACACCCCCCACCTGGGCCAGGCTCGCCAGAGGAACATTCCCCATCATCGCGCTGGTGGTCTGGAGCCTGGCCAGCGAAGCGGCCACGGGCGTCATGGAAACACCTGTTGGCGTCGTTGAAGGCACTGGCGCGGGAGGCAATGGCGCGGGAGGCGGCGGGGATGTCACGGTGGACGTCGCGCGATTCCAGCCAATCACGTCCATCGATGCCAGGTCGGCGGCCGAGAACGGATTGACCACGCCGGAATAGGAGAACGCGTTGACGGCGTCGTTGCCCATGGACCCGCCCCAGTCCCCGGAATCACCCCCGGAAACGGTATTGAAGTCAGCGAGATTGGTGACGCCCCCATCGACCGAGAAATAGCCAGGGACGGACCCGGAAAAGTCGCGCACGCCAGGCGCGGAGTAATGCATCAGGTCGAGCGCGTAATAAGAGTTCGCCGTGGTGCCGATCGCCCCGCCCGTCAGCATCATCCTGCCCATGACCTCGGAGATTTCATGCAGCACCACGCCGTTGAAATCGTAGGTTCCCCCGGCCACGCCGCTGCTGTTGTCATAGGTGAAAGGGTAGGAGGAGGAAAAACCAACATAGCCATCAATGGACGTGCTGGTCGCCGCCACCAGGCCAAGCGCCTTCGCCTCCGCCCTGGTGATCCAGAAATTGCCGTTGACGGGGCTGGTCGCGGCAAGAGAAGCGAGCGCGCTCAGATCCGCGCTGGAGGTGGCGTCCGCCTTGAGAGCCGTGACAAGCTGCGCATAGCTCACGCTCGTCAGATATGACATGCTCGACCCAAGGCCACCGATGCTGGTGCCGCCGGTTTCGCCATAACCGACATTGATGTTGATGGTGACGGCATCGGTGAACTGGGTTTGCAGATACTGTACCGCGGCAAGAACACCGGCGGTGAAACCAGCGGGCGCGGCGCTGACGCTCGCGTCCCAGTTGACATGGATCACGAAGGGAGACGCTGTCGCCGTGGTGGTGGGGGAAACAACCGTCCCCCCGGTGCCTGATCCGCCTGCCGTGGTCTGACGCGCGTAGTTCGAGTCCAATGGAGAAGACAGGACGAACTGTCCGATGCCGAAATCATGCGGGCCATGAATTTCGTTTTGATTAAAGAAAAAAGACGAATGATCCATGCCTTCGTGGAGTCCAGGCATGCGTGCATGATTACGGAGCATATATATTCACCTGTATGGTCATCAGCCGTGTTTGCTTCAGGTTTTTCTGGCCATGCCGTCATACATTCCCAGCCCTGGCTTCAGCCTTCCCCGTTCAAATCCATGGCGTGAATATACCGGCAACAGGTTTCCACATGGTTTCACCTTAAAGTAAAAAACCATCCATGCTTTTCGCGGATGATGCCGGGTAACGGACATTGGCGGTCGTGGCCGTGTCAGCCATGAAAATACAGTGAGGGCCGGAATGATTTTTTGACTGGGGAATCAGGAAACGCATGACGTTATACTATCGTATCGTGGTTTCATGAAAATTCATCTCGGTGAACAAAATAAATTATTCCATATCAACAGCTTTTACTGGTGATTCACGTCCCTTCGCCGTCATCCCCGGCCCGGCCGGGGATTTGAACCAGCACCGTGCCGCGACAGATCTCCTGGCGGGGCCAGAGGATGACAAGGAAAAAGGGGGGTGATGCCAACCTGCCGGAAAATACTCTGAGCCAGGATCAACGCTCTCAAAGACTGACAGGCGGTTTTCCCCACGTGCCGGGGGTAATTATCCCAGCAACGCCCCCCGCACCGCCTCCCATCCTTCCCGGTCGGGCGCGCAGATCAGACCGCCCTGAATATCCATGGGATCGTACGGTGTTCCATCGAACCGCGCCGAATACCCGCCCGCCTCTCGGTGCAACAGCCACCCCGGCGCGTGGTCCCACGGATACAGCCGACAGTAGAACACGAAATGCCCATGCCCGCCCGCCGTCATCCGATAGACATGCGCCGAGCACCGGTAATCCCAGCACGCCCCCAGCCGCGGCAACCGCGCGCAGACCTCCGACCGCAGCGGCTCGGGCAGGAACCGCCAGGACACATTCCCGGCCATCTTCTCCACCGGCACCGGAAGCGCGACCCGCAAATCCTGATGCCGCCCGTCCGGGGCCTCAATCCACGCCCCCTCCCCGCGCAGCGCCAGCGCGGAATCGTCGCCGACCGGATCGTGGATCACCGCGCCGATGATTTCTCCCTTGCGGAGCACCGCCGCCATCACGCCGAACAATGCCAGCCCAGAAGCGAAATTCGCCGTGCCATCGACCGGATCGACGACAAACGCCAGATCGGCGCCCGCGAGTTCCCGCAATAACGCGGGATCAGCACTGGCCGCCTCCTCCCCGATCACCACGCAGCCGGGAAATTCCCGGCGCAGCCCGTCGGCGATCAGACGCTCCGCCGCCTCATCGGCTTCCGTGACCAGATCGAGCGGCCCGGTCTTCATCCGCACCGCGCCCGCCGCCAGATTGCGGAAACGCGGCATGATCTCGGCCCGCGCGGCATCCCGCAACAGCGTGGCCACGGTGCGGAGTTCCGCGATCCTCATGTCCGGTTCTCGAACCGCGCCCGGTCGGCGGGCAGCAGGCGCACGGTCACATGCACGGTCTCGGTCTCATCGCGCCGGTCCATGACCTCCCCATGCTCATACAACCACGCCAGACGCGCGCCATCCGAGGGCTCGATGTCATACGTGGCGGTCTCCATACCCGCGGCGATCTGACGGTCGATCGCCTCGGTCAGCGCATTCAGCCCCTCCCCCGTGATCGCCGAGACCGCGATGGAACCGGCGCGCGACGGCACATTGGCGGCGCCCCCCATCAGATCGGCCTTGTTCAGCACCTCGATCACCCGCGACGGCCAGGCGGAGTCGATGGTCCCGTCCTTCTCCATGGCGCGCAGCACGGCCAGCACATCCTCATGCTGCGCCACCGAGTCAGGATGCGCGGCGTCACGGACATGCAGGATGACATCGGCCTCCGAGACTTCTTCCAGCGTGGCGCGGAACGCTTCCACCAGTTCGTGCGGCAGTTCGCTGATGAAACCCACGGTGTCGGACAGGATGATCCGGCGGCTGGAAGGCAGCCGCAACCCGCGCATGGTGGGATCGAGGGTCGCGAACAACTGATCGCGCGCCACCACGGCGGCGCCGGTCAACGCATTGAACAACGTGGATTTTCCCGCGTTGGTGTACCCCACCAGCGCCACCACCGGGAACGGCACGCGCTTGCGCGCGCCGCGATGCAGGCCGCGGGTGCGCCGTACCTGCTGCAATTCCTTCTTCAGCCGCACCAGCCGCTCGTCGATCAGCCGCCGGTCAGCCTCGATCTGCGTCTCACCGGGACCGCCGAGAAAACCGAACCCGCCGCGCTGGCGTTCCAGATGGGTCCAGGAGCGCACAAGGCGGGAGCGTTGATACGCCAGATGCGCCAGTTCGACCTGCAACGTGCCCTCCCGCGTCGCCGCCCGTTCCCCGAAAATGTCGAGGATCAGCCCGGTGCGGTCGATCACCTTGCAGTTCCAGGCGCGCTCCAGATTACGCTGCTGCACGGGCGACAGAGTCGCATCGACGATGACGACCGTTATCTCCTGTTCCTCGATGATCTGACCGAGGGTTTCCACCTGACCGCCACCCAGCAGGGTCGCGGGTTTGCGGGCCCGCAGCGGCAGGATGACCTGATGCACGACCACGAGGCCGATGGCGGCGCTCAGTCCCACCGCCTCCTCCAGCCTGGCTTCGGCGGCGCGCGGCATGTCACCGCCGCCGTTCAGCCCGTTGCCATCCCGTTCCCTGGGTTTTTCCCACGGGAGCACCACGGCGGCGCGGGTTGGACCCGCGCCGGTGGGCTGTGAGGCAGGCTTTGATCCATGCGGATCGCGCCCACCGGTTTTCAACGTGGGATCGGTTTTCAACGTGGGATCGGTTTTCAATGTGGGGTCAGTTTTCAACGTCGGCGGTGCTCATTTCGCGCGCGCCCACGGTCACCGGCGCGCTTCCTTCAACCTTGGAGGCATCGAACAGGCTGATCGGGGAACCCGGCATGACGGTGCTGATCGCGTGTTTGTAGACAAGCTGGGTGTGGCCGTCGCGCCGCAGAAGAACGGAAAAATTGTCAAACCAGGTAATGATCCCCTGGAGCTTGACCCCGTTCACGAGGAACACCGTCACCGGTGTCTTGCTTTTACGCACATGGTTCAGGAAAACATCCTGAACATTCTGCGCTTTTTCGTTGGCCATTTGCATGGTCCTTCATGTTCGCCATCTGTGATGACGAGAGTTGAGAGGTGCCTGTTATTGATACACCCGATGGATCCTGGCGGGACCACCGGCGGACGCACGCTACCAAACACGTCCCGGTCAGGCCAGACTTTTCAGCCAGGCCGCCAGTTCATGGGCAGACCCCACATGGAGATCGGGGGCGGCATGTTCAACACCGCCATCGTGCGCGGCGTCGCCGACCAGCACCGCCGTCACCCCCGCCGCCCGCGCCGCCACCATGTCGAGCGCGGTGTCGCCCAGATACCAGACGGCGGGACCGGCGGGGAAACCCATTTGCTCCAGCGCCAGCAGGATCGGCGCCGGGTCCGGCTTGTCGGCATGGGCGTCGCCCGCGCCGATGACCGGGCCGAAATGCGCGGACCAGCCCAGATGGGCGACCTCGGCGCGCAACGGGGCGCCGGCCTTGTTGGAAACCACGCCGCGCGGCCAGGGCGTGCTGGCCAGCAGCGCCTCCGCGGCGCCCGGCATCGGCTTCACGTGGTCCAGGTGGTCGCTGGTGAAGGCGGCATAGAAGATGTCCCGCGCCCGTTCCCACTCGGCCCCGAACATCACGGGGAAGCTTTCCTTCAGCGAAACGCGCACCCGGTTCTTCGTGTCCCCGGTGGTCCAGAGCGGTTTCTCAAACGCGGTGAAGGCCGCGTTCAACGCGGCGGTGATCGCGGTCCATCCATCGACCAGCGTGTTGTCCCAGTCGAACAGCAGCACGGCCGGACGCCGCTCCGGGACCGGGCGGTTCATGCCGGAGCCCGTATGACGCGGTTCAGCAGGAAGGCGTGGACGCACAGCCTGATCCAGGCCTCGAAGGAAAAATCATGCGCGTTATCGACGGGGGCGAAACGATCCAGATAGCCCTTCAGCAAGCCGTTCATCAGAATCTCCACGCTGCCGCTGGGGTGTCCGGGTTCCTCCGGCACGGCCCAGAGCAGCGTGTTGGGGCCATCACGGTTCAGCGCCATGAACAAGGGCAAAATTTCCGCCTCCGGCACCTGGGCGGCGCTTTTGAAGACAAAGATTTTCTCGCCCGCCGCCAGTTCCTCCACGAACTTGCGGCGCAGGAACTTCAACCGGGTCGCTTCCTGCTGGCGCAACAGTTCGGGCGCGCGTTCGCCCTCATGCACGAAGGTATGGTACACGAGGCCGTATTTCCGCTCGTAGATCATGTATTCCCGTTTCGCCCCGGCGCCTTCCAGTTTGGGCGTGATGTCGGCCAGTTCGCCGATGCCCTCGAAGCCTTGTTCGATCCCCTGGATGACATCGTGGGAGAACGAGCCGGAGAAGCGCAACAGGCCCAAAGGCTCGGTGTCGCAGCGGCGTTGCACGAGGCCGAACTCGCAGTTGTCGCCGATGCTCTCGAACCGCGTGGCGAGGGCGGCGAGGCTCAGGCCGGTGCGGCGCGTGACCCATTCCTTCAGATCGAGACCCGGCCTGAGGGCGCCTGGATGCACGGCGAAGCCCGCGCTGACTGGTCCGCCAAGGCTGAGGCCTGGGGGCAAGACATGGCCGCCGGACGCGGCGGGCGCCAGGTGATACACCCGCGCCTGGGAGAACGAGAACGCCAGTTCGCGCTCATCCGGGCTTTTGGACAGATCGGAGGGCCGCGCCGCGTCGGGGTGCGACAAGGTGATCAGGGTGCGCTCCGGGCGGCGGATCAAACCAGGCGGTATCCGCCAGGCGAGGATCGAGGGGCGGGAGACCAGCGCCTCGCCGATGATCGTTTCATTCATGGAAACGATCATCCGTTGCGCCGGCAGCGCGCCGGGATACACGAAGGGGATGACATTCAGCGATAGCACGTATTCGCGCGCGTTCTGCCCCAGGTTCAGCAGCAGATGGCTTTCCTGGCCGATGGCCCAGGTGAAATGCTCCTCGGCGCGGGCCCAGCCGCCGCCGAGATGGCTGAGGCTGTTGCCGTTGACGCCGAAGGTGATGGTCAGTTCGGGAACGGCGGGCATGCCGTCAGCCGCCGCCTATTTTCGGGATCAGGACGATCTCGCTGTCCGGTTTCAGTTCGGCCAGGTAAGCATCCTGGAAGATTTCGCCGTCGATGGCGACGGCCATGCTTTCCTCGATCTGATTACCCAGACCGGGATAGGCGCGTTCCAGTTCCAGCACGAGCCGCCGGAACGTGGTCGCCTCGACCTCGAACTCGGTCTTGCCACCAGTGAACTGATGGCAAGACCCGCCCGAGGCGAGGATGACCTTGGGCAAGCGGTGTTATTTCCGGACCGCGTCGAGCGCCGCCAGAACCTTGGGCGGCGACATCGGCAGATGCGGCATGGAGACGCCGGTGGCGCGGCGGATGGCGTTGCCGATCGCCGCCATGGGGGGAATGATCGGCACCTCGCCCACGCCGCGGGCACCGAACGGGTGACGCGGATTGGGCACTTCGACCAGCACGGCTTCGATCATCGGCAGGTCGGAGGCGACCGGGCAGCGGTAGTCGAGGAAGCCCGGATTTTCCAACTGGCCCTTGGTGTTGTAGATGTACTCCTCGTTCAAAGCCCAGCCGATGCCTTGCGCGGCGCCGCCCTGGATCTGGCCTTCGACGTAGCTGGGATGGATCGCCTTGCCGACATCCTGGACCGCGGTGTAACGCTCGATGGTGACCTGGCCGGTTTCCTTATCGACCGTCACGTCGCAGATATGGGCGCCAAATCCGGCGCCCGCGCCTTGCGCGTTGACGGACACCTCGGCGTTGATCGGCCCGCCGGTCTTGCCCGCCTTCAGCGCGATGGCGCCGAGATCGAGCGGCTCGAACGCGCCGGCGTTGGAACCGGCCGGGAACGCCTGGCCGTCTTTCCACTCCACCGCGTCGGCGGGGATTTCCCAGATCATGGCGGCGCGCTTCTTCAGCTCGTCCACCACTTTCTC
>JAYVCG010000591.1:0-6186 GCA_043750075.1 Acetobacteraceae bacterium
CGAGCGCGTGGAAATGGAGCAGGCGCAACGCGCGATCTATGACGGCATCCGGCTGGCGATGCACACGCGGGTGCGCGCGGCCATCGCGGACAAGGGCCTCGCGCGGTCCGGCATCATCATTTTGGATGCGCTGCTGAAAATGCGGCAGGCGTGTTGCGATCCAAGGTTGTTGAAGCTGAAGGCGGTGGAGCGAGCGAAGGCTGGTTCCGCCAAGCTCGACCGGCTGGCGGAAATGCTGACCGTCATGATCTCCGAGGGGCGGCGCATTCTGTTGTTCTCCCAGTTCACCGAAATGCTGGGTCTGATCGAGCAGCGGTTGTGGGATGAGAAGATCGAGTACGTGATGCTGACCGGCGATACCAAGGACCGGAAAACCCCCGTGAAGACTTTTCAGACGGGCAAGGTGCCGGTATTCCTGATTAGTCTGAAAGCGGGTGGCGTTGGGTTGAACCTGACCGCCGCCGACACGGTGATCCACTACGATCCCTGGTGGAACCCCGCCGCCGAGGATCAGGCCACCGATCGCGCCCACCGCATCGGTCAGGACAAGAAAGT
Organism: Acetobacteraceae bacterium; assembly: GCA_043750075.1. GTDB lineage: Bacteria > Pseudomonadota > Alphaproteobacteria > Acetobacterales > Acetobacteraceae > Rhodopila. The sequence goes on from JAYVCG010000591.1 coordinate 556, forward strand.
GTTCGTCCATCGCCTCGTCACCATCGGCACCATCGAGGAAAAGATGGAGCAACTGAAAGAAAAGAAACGCGCCCTGATCGCCGCCGTGATGGACGCCGAGCATGGCGGCGCGCTGAAGCTGACCGAGGCGGACATTGAGGATCTGTTTGCCTCCGACGGCCGGACCATCGTGCGCGCCATCGCCTGAGATGGGATTGTACCCCGGCTCTTGTTTCACGAGAGTGCGGGAACTGTTCCAGGGAACCGACATCCGTTCCGTGCGGCATCAGGGGAAAGGTTCGCCTTGACCGGGAAATCAATGATGTGTCGTCATCGTCCGCCATCGGTTGATGGCATTTGACGAAGCCTCAACCATGATGAGACGCTCATGGATACGCGCGAGTGCCCGTGTTGCCGCCACGGGCTTGGGAAGGGCACTCCAGAAAAGCACTTGATCGATAAACCCATGCCACCCATGGAAAAGTGTCAGGCCGAGTCCAAAGCCATCGGCCCATCTGGCAAGAGCGGTTTCATCGAGAGGTTGCTGCTGATCGGATACCATGACAAGAGCTGCCTCGCGCACAGCCATGTCGATGCATTTTTCACCGAATATCTGAACGTCTGATGCGGATACCGGTTTGTCGCGCACCTCGATTGCTTTTTCCCAGACGTCCGGCCGTTCGGCAGCGCGCACGCAAACGTCGCCGGGGTATTTGCGTGAAGGGTCATTAATTCGGCCGCTTTCGACGCGGTCGCGACCGGCGAAAACATCAAGCAACCCCGCCACTATCGCCTGAGCACGCCGACCGCCTTCGGAGTCCTCACGCACGAAATTTTGAATCGCCATCGTGAGCTGCCTGAGTGTGATCGTGGTTCCACCGTCGTGATGCGCGTAGCTGGGCTGGTAGCGGGAACGGACGGCGACGAAGGCACGCAACGCGGCGCGTGCGCCAGCTTCGCCAGGGAGTTCCTGAAGTTCCCTGACAAGTTCCAGCATGTAATTGAACGCGGCGCGGCCGCCGGGATGGACAGGCGTGCCGTCGTTGAGCCGCGTCATACGAAAATATGGCTGATTGTTGAGAGGCTGGCGGCCGGTGACCCCGATGTTAATGCCCAGCTCCGCCGCCAGGGGAACGAGAACTTTTTCAGAAAGCACACGGGCAGAAAACGAATGAGGGTTGTCGAGGGCATGATTGGGCTTAATGGCGAACAGGTCCGCCCGGTGATTCGTGGCCTTGGCCAGAATCGCTGTGCCAAGAAACGCGATATGGGTTTTCGAGAGACCGTCGGCACACAGTTGGGAAAGTCGCTCAACCTTCGCCCTCCATATTGGATCGACTTCGCCAGTCTTCGCGGCGGCGGCCTCCGCGCGAAGGATCTCAATCGCGTCGGCGTTACTGATCTTCATGCGGTGTGCCTTCCCGGTCGCCGGCAAACTCGAGAAGGTCACCCGGCGTGCAGGAAAGGGCGCGGCAAAGTTTCTCGACAGTGGAAAGACGCGTGTTGTAGCCTGGCCTGGTTGCCAGGGATTGGAGTGTATTGACCGAGATGCCCGTCTGCTTTGAGAGGCTGTCATAGGTGAGGCGAACGCCAGTTCGCCGTCCATGCGCTTCCATCGCCTCTCGTAGCTTGACGCTTATCATCCTATCCTGCATTGACAATACAGATTTTAGTGGTGACCATATGTCACCATACCTTGTAACAGTGCTTCGTCCCAGTGAATGAGAGCCCATGAAACGCATGCCCCTTAAGGTCATTAGCCTGTTTTCCGGTATGGGTGGACTGGATTTCGGCTTTGAGGCAGCCGGTTTTGAAACGCGTGTCGCACTTGATGCCGACCATCATGCCTGCCGGACGATCCGGCTCAATCGCCCGTGGGAAGTGATTGAAGACGATATAAACAAGATTTCTTCGGAGACCGTGCTTGAGCGGTCCCGCCTTGCTCCTGGGGAAGCGGACATCCTCATCGGCGGCCCACCGTGTCAACCTTTCTCAAAATCGGCCTATTGGGTGCGCGGCGACGTGCCGCGGCTCGACGATCCACGGTCGAACACCCTCACTGGTTATCTTCGCGTTCTCCGCGACACCCGGCCTCGTGCCTTCCTGCTCGAAAACGTCCATGGGCTGGCCTATGAGGGCAAGGATGAGGGGCTCCGCTACATCCTGGACGGGATCGCGCGGATCAACCGCGAAACCGGGACGCGTTACGAGGTCTCCTGGAAGGTTATTAACGCGGCCGAGCATGGCGTACCCCAGATACGCGAACGCGTGTTCATGATTGGCTCTCGCGATGGCCAGAAATTCCGGTTTCCCGAGCCGACACACGCGCGAGCCGATCGCATCGGGGAAGATCTGTTCGGCAAGATTGAACCATACCGGACGGCCTGGGACGCTCTCGGAGACCTTCCAGAGCCGGATGCCGCCGAATCCAATCTTAAAGTCGGCGGCAAATGGGGGGACCTTCTGCCCACGATACCGGAGGGAGAAAACTACCTCTGGCATACCGACAGGGGCGGCGGGCATCCTCTGTTTGGCTGGCGCACACGGTATTGGAGTTTTCTCCTCAAGCTCTCAAAAAGGCTGCCTTCCTGGACGGTGCAAGCGCAACCGGGCACGGCAACAGGCCCGTTTCACTGGAAAAACCGGCGGCTTACTTTTCAGGAACTATGCCGGATTCAGACATTTCCGGAAAACCTGCTCATTGATACCGGGCGAACGGAAATGCAACGGATGCTGGGCAACGCGGTGCCATCGCTCATTGCTGAAGTCATGGCGCGGGAAATTCGACGACAATTCTTCGGCTCAGCTCTCAAGACGCCGCCCATGCTGACGCCGCCGCACCGCACGCGGGTATCACAATCCGAACCGTTGCCCCCGTTACCCTCGCAATACAGCTTTCTGATAGGCACCCATGAGGCACACCCTGGCACAGGGAGAGGACGGCGAGCGGTGCGAAAGGTTCAGGATCAGGCAGCCTGATACCCTTAACGGCCCTTAAACGCATTGGTGTAACGTCCCCATGCCTGGATGAAAGGAAGTTGAAAGTGCACAGCGTCGATTTCTGGCTCACACGCTGCCCCGACCCGGCCACCGATCCGATCCCCGGCATGGCGGAAGCGGGGTTGCTGGAGCCCTCCGCCTCGTACCAGGACATCGCCCGCACCAAGGCCGCGCTGACGGAACGCACGGGGCTTTTGGGCGTCGGCTCCGTGTGGGGCGGACGGCAGATGGCGGCACGCTGGTTCCTCGACGGTTTCGGTTCCGAGATCCACAAAATGCTGTTCCGGGGCGCCACGATGGCCGTCGCGATCTCCGAGCCCGGTGTCGGCGCGCATCCCAAACACCTCACCACCCGCGCCGAACGCACGGAGAAAGGCTGGCGCCTGAACGGGGAAAAAGCCTGGACCAGCAACGGCCCCATCGCCGAAATCATCATCGTGCTCGCCATCACCGCCGAGGAAGCGGGCCGCAAGCACTACAGCATGTTCCTCGTGCCGCGCGGCACGCCCGGCATCACGCTGAAGGACATGCCCGGTTTCCACGCGCTGCGCCCCTCGCGCCACTCCCACGTCGTGCTGGAGAACTGCGAAATCCCCGCCGTCCTGCTGCTTGGCGCCGAGGGCGAAGCCTATGACCGCATGGCGCTGCCATTCCGCGATGTCGAGGACGCCGTCGGCACCTTCGGCACCCTGGGCGCGCTGCGCTTCCTGCTGGACCGCCTGCGTCCCAAGGCCGAACCCACCAACGAGGCGGCCCTGTCATTGGGCGCCCTGGCCGCGCTGACCGCCGTTTACGAAGCCGGGGCCGAGGCCGTCATCGCCCCCCTCGATCAGGCCCTTGTCGAGACCGGGTCCGCCACGCTGGTCGGCCTGCGCCTGCTGGCCGCGGAAATCCTGCGTTTGGCACGATCGCATGTCGTGGCGCATGGACCGGTGGACGATCCGGCGGTGACAACACTGTTCAGCGACATGGAGGCGTCTTCCGGTGTGGCGCGCGGGCCAAGGCTGGCGCGGCAGGCGCGGCTGGGGATGGAGCACCCCCGTCCGTGAGCCTGTTGCGCGGGTGGCGCATGGGATGAACGGGGCGGAAAAGGCCAACGGCGTGCCCGCCGTGGAACATCAGACCGCGGCGGTCACTTCCCGGCAACCTGACGGGCCCTAAGCTCCTGGAAGGATCGCTTCACTGAAAGCAAGGCATGACCGTTGAGATCGTGTTTCCGATCGAGTTCATCGTGGCGGGAACCCCGGCGTCACTCCAGACCAAACGCCCGGAGACCAGAAGGGCCTGGAGGGCCCGGGTAAGGGAGGCAAGCCGCGCGGCTTTGCCGGAAGGTCATTTTTCCACGGCTGGTCCGGTCGCGGTGACCTTGTTCTACTTTCCGGTCTCCCTCATGCAAGGGGATATCGACAACATCGTGAAGCCGGTTCTCGACGCGTTGTGTCAGCATGTTTATGAAGACGACAGACAGGTTGAACGCGTCTGGGTACAGAAGTTCGAACCTGTCGAGGGCTTTCAGTTCAGCAGTCCATTCGCCGTGCTAACGGAAGCCATCCAGGGCGTCAGGCCATTTCTCTTCATTCGTGTGACAAACGATCCCACTGAGGGGCTCAGATGACATCCTCCACCCAGGCGCGGCATGAAGCGCTTCTTCAGATCGTGCTGCCAAAGCTTGAAGAAGAAGGGTACACGGTGTTCCTGAAGCCATCCAGAACGATGCTTCCTGGTTTCCTGCAACGCTATCATCCGGACGCGATCGCGGTAAAAGGCGGTAAAAAGATCGCGATCGAGGTGCTATCCTCTGATGGGCGAAAAACGCTGGAACAAGAGGCGCGGGCGCGCGCGCTGTTGTCGGGCCACGCGGACTGGGAGCTACGCGTTTTCCATGCTCCGGCGCGATTGCTGGGGCAACCCATCCCCGTCGCCTCCCGTGAGGCGATCGAGGCGCAACTGAAACGGATGGAAAACGCGTTCGACGCGGCCGGACCGGTGGCGGGTTTGCTGTGGGCCTGGTCGGCTTTCGAGGCGGCGGCGCGCGCCCTGCTGCCAGATACAATCAGCGGACCTCAGGCACCGGCGGATTTGCTGGAACGCATGGCCTTCGATGGTCACGTCACGCCAGACGAGGCCGATGATTTACGGCGGTTTGGCAACCTCTGGACGGAGGCGGCGCATGGCCGCCTGGACGTGACGTTCACCAGGGACGATCTGGCGCGCATCGTCGCCATCACCCGCATCGTCCTGAGCCTGTATGAGCCCGCCGCGTCTTAATGAAACAGCGCCTACTCTGCCGCCACCACCATTTTCCCGCGCGGCGTGATCCGCAACACCAGCAACGATGCCGCCAGACACGCGACCCCGCTCGCCAGGAAGGCCAGCAAGTAACTGCCGGACGCGCCCCGCACCGCGCCCGCGCCGAACGCGGCGATCGACCCGCCCACCTGATGCGCCAGGAAGATCCACGACACGATCACCGGCGCGTCCCGGCGCCCGAACACCTCGTTGGTCAGGGCGAAGGTGGCGGGTCCGGTCGCCACCCAGTCGAGCCCGTAGAACACCGCGAACACGCCCAGGCTGACGCCGTCGAAGGGGGTGAAGGGGATGACGACGAGGGACAGGCCGCGCAGGCTGTAGTACCAGAACAGCAGCACCCGC
>JAYVCG010000592.1:0-5149 GCA_043750075.1 Acetobacteraceae bacterium
GCGCTGGTGGCCAGGGTATCTGTAACCATGCCCTGTGTTCTGGCCGCTTAGGCGGTATGGAAAAGCCCCTTCCTTCAGGGAGGGGATCGGTTACGAGGCGATGCTTTTACTACTCGCTACAATGGCGTCAGGCACGGGAGAGAATTCGTGGTTCGCGGGACCGGCAGGTCCGATGGTGGGATGAGGATGATCCAGTTCAGGATGACGCCACGCCGGAGGCGGAAGGCGGCGATGACGCGCTCATCGATCCCTCCCTCGATCCCTCACCCAGGGGACACCTGGACGGGTTCGTGGAAACCTTCGTCCTTAGGCTGGCCCAGAAACCGACTGATCAGAAAAGCGGGATTTGGCATGGAGCCGCCTTTTCAAAGAATGCGAGGCGCGCGTTTCGGCGTTGTCGAGAGGCGGACACAGGCCACGCGCACCTTTGGGTTCTTCGCCCGCCAGGATGTGTTCGTGGCGCATCGGCTGGCCCTCGCGGATCATACGCACGCAGACCCGTCGCTTTATGAGAAGTACGGCGATGATGTGTTGAAGTTACTCGCGCGGATGGAACCATCCGATAAGGATATGACATCCAATGTCGAGGATTTGATAGGAGACTCACCAGATGTCTGAATCTGAAACCGATCTGTCTCAGGCTGAGATCATCGAAATGTTCGGTGGGGAGGCCGGGCCGGTCGAGGTCAACGCGGATGAGGTTGAAGTGAGCCTGGCATTACAGGCACTCCGCGCCCAACTGCTTGAAGCCGCGGAAAAAATGCATGTCGGCATCAACCAGCTTTCCAGGAGGCTGCACATCTCCCCGTCGGCGGTGAGCCGCTTCCTGGGCGGTGAGGGAGACATGAAGGTCTCGACGGCTGTTTTATACGCGCGCGCATTGGGGCAGCGATGGGGAATTTTCCTGACGCCCGACGATGGCTGCCTTCCACAAGGGAACCATCAAGGCAAGCCGGAAATGTCGTTGAGCATGATGAATCCCGGTCCAGGGACATTTGGCACACCCTATATCGTGAGCATGGGAAATTTCACGGGTACATCAGCAGCTTCGGCCTCTGAAATTAAAGTCACGACATACTGATGACAACCGAAAGACCTCCCATCATCGCACTGGCTCAGTTTTTCGATGACATCCGCGTGGAGGTCACCGGAAAAGCGATTCTCATTGGACAATACGCGAGTTACATGGTGCTGTCGCCTGGAATGATGCCGGTGGACAGGCTGGCTGTCCTGCTCACCGTTCGGTGGCCCAGGGACTACATACCGCGTGAGATGGGAATGAAAATCGATGTTCCCGGCCAACCACCCCTTGTGTATCCCCTCCCGGCGCCCTCTCCTCCAGACTTCACGAATAAGCCTCTCTCGCCTTTTGCCGGTGTCATGATGCAAGCCGTCCTGCACTTGCGCTTCGCGCCGCTCAGGATTGGAGACACCATCGATGTGTGGTTTCAGGCGGATGGTCATGATTTTCCGGCCGGCCGTCTTTCCCTCGTTGATCAGCTTGTCCCCAATGGCAGCGGGCCCATGGACGTGCCGGCGGCGCCCATCGCCGTGGGAATGTAACGCTGCCATTGGATCAGGGATGCCGACGATGGAATGCATGCGATCACACTCAGAGTGAACCTGTGTCCTTGCGCCGGATCGCCCGCGCCACATCTTCCAGCATCACCTGATCGCGCCTCTCCGCCTCCACCGCATGGGCCGCGCGCGCCTTGGCGAGCGCCTCCCCGGCCGCGTTCTCCGCGACCCGGCGCTGGGCCAGTTCGGCGCGCGCCCTGGCGGTGCGGGTCTGGGCTGCCTCGCTCCCGGCGGCCAGGCGCGCGCGTTCGCCGCGCATCCGCGCCAGCCAGGCCGCGAAACCGTCGCGGTCGTATTCCCCCGTCACGCGGCGGGCCTCGCTCATCTCCCGCGCCACCGCCTGTTCCTGGTCCATCAACTTTGCCTCCCATGCCAGCGCCCCGGCGAGCGCGCGCCGCGCCGTGTCCGTCTCGATCCGGCGCAGGCGGCACAACGCGGTCAGGGCATGGATCGCCCGCGTGGTCATGGTGCGCGCGCCGTGCCGGAGGGAAAAGCGTGTCTCGCCCCGCCTGCCTGGTCCGCGTGGAAGAAAGACCGCTTTCTCAACACAGATTTTGAAGACGAGGCCACGGATTTCACAGAGCGTGGAGGCACCGTCCCGCATTCACCCTTCCGGGTACACGCGCGCGGCATGGGTGCGGGCACTGCGCGCGGGCAGCGAGGCTCTGTGTAATCCGTGGCCTCGCCTTCAAAATCCGTGTTGAAAACGCGGTCCCTCCACCCCACGGACCAAAGAGGCGGGCACAAACCCTTCAAGACGGCCGGGCGCGTCCTCATTCCCCCAGCGCCATCCGCAACCCCGCGAACGCCTCCTCCAACGCGGTGAAATCATTGCGCTCTTGCCGCAACACCGCCTCGATCCGCGGCCCAAGCACCAGCGCCTCATCCACCGCCGGATCGGCGCCGGACCGGTAGGCGCCCATGCGCACGAGGTCCGCCATCTCCATCTGCAAGGCGACGATGCCGCGGGCGCGGCGCACCAGGGCGGTTTCCTCCGCCGACAAACACCCCGCCGCCGCGCGGGACAAGGACCGCAGCACGTCCACCGGGGGATAGCGCCCGGATTCCGCGATGCGGCGGTCCAGCAGCACATGCCCGTCCAGGATGCCGCGCACCGCGTCGGCGACGGGCTCGTTGGTGTCGTCGCCCTCGACCAGTACGGTGAACAGCGCGGTGATGAAGCCGGTGGCGCCCTCCCCTCTGTCCTCCCCCGGCCCCGCCCGTTCCAGCAGCCGCGGCAAATCCGCGAACACACTGGGCGGGTAGCCCCGCGTCGAGGGCGGCTCCCCCGCCGACAGGCCGATTTCCCGCGCGGCGAGGCAAAAGCGCGTCACGCTGTCCATCATCAGTAATACGGACAGTCCCTGGTCGCGGAAATGCTCGGCCACGGTCATGGCGGTGTGGGCGGCGCGGCGGCGCAGCACCGGCGGCGCGTCCGAGGTGGCGATGACGACGACCGAGCGGGCCAGACCCTCCGGCCCCAGATCGTCTTCCAGGAATTCCCGCACCTCGCGCCCGCGCTCGCCGACCAGGGCGATGACCGCGACATCGCATCGCGCGTCGCGCGCCAGCATCGCCAGCAGCGTCGATTTCCCCACCCCCGATCCGGCGAACAAACCCAGGCGCTGGCCCAGACGGCAGGTGGTGAACAGATCAAGGGCACGGACGCCGAGGGTGATGCGGCCGCCGAGACGGGCGCGGGTGGTGGCCTCGGGCGGGGCGGCCATGATGGGACGCGGCGTGGCGCCGGGCGGCACTGGCCCGCGGCCGTCGATCGCGCGGCCCAGGGGGTCGATCACCCGGCCCAGCCACGCGTCTGATACGGCGAGGGTGGCGGCGCCGCGCGGCAGTACCGTCGCCACCTGACCTGGCCCGAGCCCGTCGAGCGTGCCGAACGGCAGGGCGCGCGCCAGCCCGTCCCGGAACCCCGCGACCTCGGCCCGGACCGCCGCGCCGTCGCGCCCGTGCAGCATGAGCTGGTCGCCGACGAATATCTGTCCGGTGAGCCCGCTGATCTCCGCCACCAGACCGGAGGCGGAGACGATGCGTCCTGTCACCGCCAAGGGGGTAATGCCGCGTAGCATGGCCCCGGAAGTATTTATCTTATTAAAGATACTATTTTGTCTCATAGATACACTTATTCTCCTGCCCGCGATATGTTCTTGTTATGTCTGACATTATAGCATGGAGAGCATCGAGGTTTTTTGGAAATACACGCAATGAGTGTAAAAACCCCTTGGTCATATACACGCAAAGGTGGCATAACTCTGATTATAAGTGCGGAGAGGGCAACATGCGCGTCCTGCTTGTGGAAGACGATCTGACAGCGGCTCATGGCGTTTCACTGATGCTGAAAAGCGCCGGCGCTGTCGTTGAACACGCCGAGACCGGGGAAGAAGCGATAGAGCTCACCCGGCATTATGAATATGACATCGTATTGCTCGATGTGATCCTGCCGGATGTCGAGGGATATGAGGTGGTGCGGCGGATGCGCGTCGCGCGCAACGACACCCCGGTGCTGATCCTGTCTGGTCTGTCGCGTCCGCAGGCCAAGGTGAAGGGGCTCGGTCTGGGTGCTGATGATTTCATCACCAAACCGTTCGACAAATCGGAATTGCTGGCGCGGATGCAGGCCATCACACGGCGCAGCAAGGGTTTCAGCCAGCCCACGCTGCGGCTTGGCGCCATCGAACTGAACCTCGACAGCCGCGAGGTCACGGTGGACAGGCAGGAAGTGCATCTGACGGGCAAGGAATATTCCATCCTGGAATTGCTGGTGCTCCGCAAGGGCATGGTGCTGACCAAGGAAGCGTTCCTGAACCATCTTTACGGCGGGATGGATGAACCGGAGATGAAGATCATCGATGTTTTCATCTGCAAGCTGCGTAAGAAGCTGGCGCAGGCGGGTGCTGACAACCTGATCGGCACTGTCTGGGGCCGGGGCTACATGATCCGCGAGCCGGTCGAGGATGCGATGGACGTGGTGCCGCTGGAATCCGCGCTGGCGCGCGGCATGATGGCGCGGCCGCAGGCGGCGTGAGGGACAGTAAGGCCGGGGCGCTGCCCCGCGTCATGTCCTGGCATGTTCCGCATGACGGACCGGGTCCCTGGACCCCCTCCAGGGAGGCTCCCATGGATGGTTTCCAAAGGCGAGCCTTTGGCGGGAGGTCCAGGAGGGCGGCGCCCTCCTGGTGGGGCACGGGGCAACGCCCCGGCTTGTTTCCTTCAAACAATGACCTTGTTCACCGCGCCGTCTGATCCTGACGCGTGTGAATGACCAGACCGTCCGCCTCCAGCAAACGCCGCCACCCTGGGCGTTCCTCCAGCACGGGCACGATCCGGTGTCCGGAGGGGAAAATCGTCCAAACGATGCCGTATTCGGTCAGCGCACGGTCCAGCGCGGCCTGGTCCGGCGCGGTGATCAACCGGTAGCGGGTCAGGAACGCATCGCCATGCAAATCGGCGCGGCTGTCCACGAACGGCCGTTCACCGTGGAAAATCAACTGCCCGCCCAGACTGTAATCGTTCAGCACGGGCCGCGCGCGCACCGCGGCGGGCACGCGGTCGAGCA
>JAYVCG010000593.1:0-3058 GCA_043750075.1 Acetobacteraceae bacterium
ACTTTAATGCCACCATGGCGAAGCCGTTCAAATGGACCATGAAGGGGAAGCCCCTTGTCGCCTGATCCCAGCCTCAAAGGGGTTCGGATTTCCGGCGAGATGTACTAGCCACATGTGGTCTCGCGCCGGGCGGTCTCATGCCGGGCGCGGCACGGAAGGCGCGATGGAATACGGACCACCCGTCAGACCAGTGCCGGAACGGCCGCGGACTGTCGCAGCGCCCGCGACGTGATGGCGATGAAGTCCGCCTTGCTGATCGGTTTGGTGATGAAATCATCCATCCCCGCCGCGCGGCAGGCCTGGATGTCTTCCTCGAACGCGTTGGCGGTGCAGGCCACGATCGGCACCCGCGGCCCGGCACCCGCCCGCCGGCGGATTTCCCGCGCGGCCTCCAGCCCGTCCATCCCGGGCATCCGCATGTCCATGTAGATCAGATCGTAAACGGTCCGGCCCGCGGCCTCGACAGCCGCGCGGCCATCGGAAACGACATCGATACCGATGGCGAAATGTTTCAGAAATTGCCGGATGACGAACTGATTGACGGGATTATCCTCGGCCACCAGGACACGCACCGCGCGGCCGGACGCGGTCAGGACGGCGCGCAGCGTCTCGCCGGAGGCATCGTCGTCCGCCCTGGCGGCGGGTGGTGGCGCCGCGGCCGGTAAGCTCAGCCGTAAACTGAAGACGCTGCCCGCGCCGGGGACCGAACAGGCGGTGATCGTGCCGCCCATCAGTTCCACCAGCCGCCGCGAGATGGCGAGGCCCAGGCCCGATCCGCCGAAACGGCGGGAAATGCTCTCATCGGCCTGGGTGAAGTCCTGGAACAGCGTGCGCAACGCCGCGGGGGAAATGCCGATGCCGCTGTCATGCACCCGCCATTCCACGGTGACATTCCCGCGTGGCATATCGTTTCCCGCGATACCGTCCCCTGGCACATTCCCCTTTGGCACATGCTCGTTTGACACACTCCCCTTTGACGCCTCGTCCGCTTCCACGCCCATCCGCAGCACGCTGATGACGATCTCCCCTTGCCCGGTGAACTTCACGGCATTGCTGGTCAGGTTGAGCAGGATCTGGCGGATGCGTCCCGCGTCCCCGTGCAATCCCTCCGGCAGCGCCGGGTCCCACTCCGTGCGGATCGCCAGGCCCTTCGCGGCCGCGCGCGGGCCCACGACCGTCATGGTCTCCCGCACCAGTTCGCGCGGCGAGAACGGCGCTTCCTCCAACGTGACGCGGCCCGCCTCGATCTGGGAGAAATCCAGAATTTCGTTAATGATCCGCAAAAGAACATTGGCGGAATCGTGGATCGCGTTCACCGATTCGCGGGGGCCGGGCGGCAGATCCTCATCCAGCAGCGTCACCGCCAATCCCAGAACGGCGTTCATGGGCGTGCGAATCTCGTGGCTCATGTCGGCGAGGAAACGGGATTTCGACCGGTTCGCTTCCCGCGCGATCTCCGCGGTCTGGGCCAGTTGAGCGCAGACCGTCTCGACCTCGGCGCGCAGTTCCTCATTGCGCAGCCGTGCCTGAATGGCTTCGGCCAGCACGGCGGCCGTGCTTCGCAGCAAGGCCAGCAGCACGCAAAGGTAGAACAGGCTCAGGGTGGCCAGCGCGAAGCTGGTGTGGCTGGCGGGGCTCAGGATGTAGGACGCGGATAGCGGCAACAAGGCGGCGGCGATGAATCGCCGTCCGGCGGCGGGCAGAGCAACATTCGACGCGACCGCCGCCGCGGCCATCGCGACCACCACGCAAGACGTGAACGCGCGCAGTTCCATGTCGCCAAGCGGCACGAGCACGCTGCCGAGCCCCCCCCACAGCAATCCGTTCACCCCCGCCAGCCAGACCAGACGGGTCATATGACGGGCCATGACGGCCGCCTCCGCTGTCCGTGCCAGTGCTGCGGCGGACAGGCGCCAGCGCATGGCGCCGACCACCACCATCAGGGCGAACCAGGCCAGCAGATGGGCCAAGGGAACATGCGGCCACAAAACGCCGATGGTGCAACCGGACACCATCACATTGCCGGTGACGGCGACCGGCGCCTGCCTGGCGGCGGCGATGAGGAGGCTGCGCCGCATCGCGGTCAGCCATGCCTCATCCGGGACGGTGCCATCCTGGACGATGACGGAAGCGGTCTGGCCGGAGGAGGCGCACCATCCGCCGGTCATGAACATCCGGATCGTGCGCAATATCTGAATCGTGCCATCCTCCAGCGGCCGGCCGGATGGAACCGTACGGTGTCGCGATATTCCATCACGGCTGGTGTCAGATTTATTACCGTGCGGGGTAGGAGGTATTAATCCATACTGCTGTATACCATCATTCGGTGGAACTGTTGCATAATTCGTAAGAGGGGCAAAAGTGTGGGCAAGCAGGTGCAGCATAAGCTGACGGTCGACCGCGAAATGGCGGAAATCAGCCTCTGTTGCTATGCCAGAAACCGGAACGATACGGTCTCTCGTGAAATCCGCCCACACTTTTGCCCCTCTTACGATGACGCGGGCCATGGTCATCAAATGGCAAGGATACCGTCAAGATGCCCGATTGACACTGGAAGCCGCGTTTCAGGATGCGATTACATCACCAGGGAAGGTCAGGGTCCACTCTGCACGCATCGTGCGAACACCTTCCAGAATGTATGAAATGCACTCCTTCAGCATCGGGTATGCCAGCTTTCGACTGGCAGCGCGCCTTATGGCAAGCATTAGAATCCGCGATATACTAATTGATGCCACCCTTCATGAGGGCCTTCCCCTCTATTCGGCTGGTTTTATCGATCAAAGTCGCCGTTCAGCTCAGATATGACGTATGGTTGACCCGTAAAATACGTAATATAAGTGCGTTCTCCATCTCCACCATAACCGACCTGTTCCTTGAACCCGCACGCCCGCGCCAAAAGCCCCGGCAGATCACCCGCGATGTCCGTCTCCCGCCGGACCAGCGGCGCGAACAGGCTCCGCACAACCGGCATGGGTCTTCGCCGCCCGCCCCGTGCGAGCGTGGATCAGCGCCTCCGCCGCATGGAAAGCGGCATAGTACGCGCTTCTGGCGGCGGCGC
>JAYVCG010000594.1:0-4361 GCA_043750075.1 Acetobacteraceae bacterium
TGTCGATCGCCAATCACAGCCTGCATGAGAACAGCAGCCCGATCCATCACATCGAACCGGGCGGGATGCTGGACACTTCGGAGTGCCGGTTCGACGCCATCAACGACCGCGCCGTGCGCATCAGCGGCATGAGGTGGAACCCGGCGGAGCAGTACACGGTGAAGCTGGAGGGCGTCGAACTCGCCGGATACCGTGCCATTTGCGTCTGCGCCACCCGCGATCCGCTGCTGATCGGGCGGCTGGACAACTTCCTCGACAGCGTGCGGGCGGAGGTGGCGGCCAAGGCGGCGGGTTTCGGTGTCAATCCGGAGGCGTATCAACTCGGCATCCGCGTCTATGGCCGCGACGGCGTGATGGGCGCGCGTGAGCCATCGCGCGATGCGCTGCCGCACGAACTCGGCTTCGTCATCGAGGTCGTGGCGCGGGAGAACCAGGAAATCGCCAGCGCCGTGCTCGGCATGGCACGCACCAACATGCTGCACACCGACTTCCCCGGCCGGTTGTGCCGGGAAGGCAACATGGCGTTTCCCTTCTCTCCCTCGGACATCGAGGTCGGCGCGGTCTACCGGTTCAGCGTCTTCCATGTCGCCGCACTGGACAACCCCACCGAACTGTTCCCCATAGAATACGAGACACTCTGACATGGCCCTGATCCGCGACGTGGCGCGCGTCTGTAAAAGCAAGAACGCCGGACCGTTCGAACTGACCATTGACGTGGTGTTCGACGACGCCGACATGTTCCGGCGTGTGAAAGCGACCGGCGTGCTGTGCCCGGCGCTGTTCGCCCGCCTCTACAACGTGCCGGAGGAACATGTGTTGTTCACCCCCTATGACGCCGCCTTCGCCTTCAAGGCGACGCTGCCGCGTCTGGTGCCGTCGGGGGATTTCGGCGACACGGATGTCTACGGCTGCCAGCAGCACGCGCCGCTGCTGGATGTCGATCTGCCGATCTGATTTTCTCCCCGTCATGGCCCGGCTCGACCGGGCCATCCGTCGCGGCACCGTGCTGATTCGGATGGCCCGGTCGAGCTGGGCCATGACGGTTAAAAAGAGGCGGGAGTGCCTCACCCTGACCGGCGCATGCTTTTAAGGACGAAGACAATGAATCCCCGGATGATGACCCTGATCGCGTTCCTGCAGGCGCAAAACTGTTCCAATCTGCCAGGCTCGTGGCGCCATCCCGCGACCACGCTGGATTTCCTGACCCCGGAATATTACCAGCGCATCGCGCGGGTATTGGAGGAGGGCAAGATCCAGATGGCCTTCTTCGACGACCGCCTCGCCTTGCCCGATCGTTACACCGACAACCACCAGGAGGCGATCAACGCCGGTGTGCGCGCGGTCAAGCTCGATCCCTGCACCGTGCTGATGGCGATGGGCATGGTGACCACGAAGCTCGGTCTGGGTTCCACCTATTCCACCACCTATTACGAGCCGTTCCACGTCGCGCGTGTCTTCGCCACCATGGATCTGATGCTGAAGGGGCGGGTGGCGTGGAACATCGTCACCTCGCTCAACAGCGGGGAGGCGTTGAATTTCGGCGCCGACGCGCATCTGGAGCACGACGCGCGGTACGACCGCGCGGATGAGTTCATGGATGTCGTCATGGGCCATTGGAACACCTGGGACGATGACGCGCTGATCCTCGACAAGGAAGGCAATCGTTTCGCTGACGCCAGTAAAGTCCACCGGCTGGACCATAAGGGAAAATGGTTCAACTCGCGTGGCCCGTTCAGCGTGCCGCGCTCCCAGCAAGGCCATCCTGTGCTGATCCAGGCCGGGCAGTCGGGCCGCGGCCAGTCCTTCGCGGCGCGATGGGCGGAACTGGTGTTCCTGATCCATCACGATCTGGCGGCGGGGAAAAAGAGCTACGCCGACTTCAAAGCCGCCGTCGCCGCCGAGGGGCGCGACCCCGCCTCGGTGCACGTCGCCCCCGCCTGTTACATCTGCGTTGGCGAATCGGAAGCCGCCGCGATGGAGAAAAAGGCGATCGTCGAGGCCACGGCGCGGCCGATCGACGCGCTGGTGCTGATTTCAGAAGTGCTGAATTACGATTTCTCGAAGAAAGGCTATGACGAGCCGTTCAGCGACGAGGAACTGGCCGAACTGAGCTGGCACGGCTTCCGCGACCGTGTGGTGACATATTCCGGCAAGAAAAATCCCACCGTGCGCGATTTCGTCGAGGTTTCCGGCCGCGGCACGGTGAAGGAGCACAAAATGTTCGCGGGCACTCCGAAACAGGTCGCCGATCAGATGGAGGAATGGTTCACCGCCCCCGCCTGCGATGGTTTCGTCATCGCCGCGACACACATGCCGGGTTCGTATGAGGACGTGGTGCGTCTGCTGGTGCCAGAACTGCAACGGCGCGGGTTGTTTCACAAGGAGTATGAAGGCGTGACGCTGCGGGAGAATCTTGGTTTGCCGATCCCGCGCGCCGCAGACTGGCACCGGCGTCAGGTGGGCTGATCACCGGAAGGCAAGGAAGGCCGCACCCCTCCAGGGGTCTGGCCCCTGGACCCACTCCAAGGGATGGTTTCCAAAGGCGAGCCTTTGGCGGAGGTTCAGGAGGCGGCGCCTCCTGGTGGGGTCACGGGGCAAAGCCCCGTGTTCTCCCTCTCATGATTGCCGCACATCCGGATTGCTCTGACGCCGCAGGAACGCGGGAATCTCCAACCCCTCATCCGCCGCCTGAGACCGCCGCTCCGCCACACGTCCCCCCGCACGTTCCCCTGCACGTTCCCCTGCACGTTCCCCTGGCGCTTCCATCGGCTGCTGCTCCATCTCCGCCTCCTCCTGGAGCGGCGGCACCGGCTCACGCCGCCGCGGCGGCTCAGGCGCCAGAACCGGCGCCACGGGCTGACGTTTGCGGAACATCCCCGTCGCCTGCTGAAACAACGTCTTCGCGATCGAATCGCCGGCGGGCTGCGCCGGGGCCGTCTCCCGCGCGGGCTCGGCCGGACCGGCCGGGGTGGCGAACAAACCCGACCCTGCTTTCGGTCGCGGCGTGGCCTCGGGCTGGAACGCGCGCCGTTGCGGAAGGGACGAAGCCCCGGAAGACAAATGATCCATCGCCGCCTCCCCCGTCAACGGCATCGGATCGCGTATGATGACCGGTTGCGCCGCCTGCTGCCGCAGCGTGGTGACGTTCGAGACCGGTTGCGTCACGCTCACCGGGGACGCGACGGGATCGGCGACATGAACCGCGGCCATTTGCATGTTCGCCTGAGACGTCACGGGCGTGATCTGCGTGACCGCCGCCGCGTTCGTCACCGGCACCGGAATCGGCCGCGCCTCCGCCATCACCCCACCACCGCCCATCGCCACCAGCTTCGGCCTGGGCTGTTCCTGCCAGCGCGGATTGTCGATGCCCGTGGCGACGACGGAAACGCGGATGCGCCCGGCCAGCGATTCATCGATCGCCGAGCCGAACAGCACGTTGGCCTCGTCATCGACCTGCTCACGCACCTTGCTGACGGCCTCATCGACCTCGAACAACGTCATGTCCTCGCCGCCGGTGATGTTGATCAACAGGCCACGCGCGCCCGCCATGCTGGTTTCCTCCAGCAACTGGTTGTTGATCGCGGCCTCGGCGGCGCGGGTGGCGCGGCCCTCGCCCTCGGCCTCACCGGTGCCCATCATCGCCTTGCCCATCTCGGCCATCACCGTCTTGATGTCGGCGAAGTCGAGGTTGATCAGGCCATGCACCATCATCAGGTCAGTGACGCCGCGCACGCCCATGTACAGAACCTGATCGGCCATCTTGAACGCGTCCTTCCAGGTCGTGCGTTCGGTGGCCATGTTGAACAGGTTCTGGTTGGGGATGACGATCAGCGTATCGACGTATTGCTGCAACTCGGCGATGCCCTCGTCGGCGGCGCGGGCGCGGCGGGAGCCCTCGAAGCCGAACGGCTTGGTGACGACGCCGACGGTCAGGATGCCGCGTTCCTTGGCCATGCGCGCGATGACGGGCGCCGCCCCGGTGCCGGTGCCGCCGCCCATGCCCGCGGTGATGAACACCATGTGCGCGCCGTCGAGGTGGCGGTACAGCTCGTCGGCGGCTTCCTCCGCGGCGGCGCGGCCGATCTCCGGCTTGGCCCCGGCGCCGAGGCCCTGAGTGATGTGCGGGCCAAGCTGCACGCGCCGGTCCGCCTTGCTGTGCATCAGTTGCTGCGCGTCGGTGTTGGCGACAACGAAGTCCACGCCCCGCAGGTTGGCGGCGATCATGTTATCGACGGCGTTGGTCCCGCCGCCGCCCACGCCGATCACGGTGATCCGCGGCGTGAAATCGGTGTGCATTTGCGGCGGGCTGTTCAGGTTCAGGGTCATGAGATCCTCCCCGGGGTGGCGGGACGACGGTCAAG
>JAYVCG010000595.1:0-4139 GCA_043750075.1 Acetobacteraceae bacterium
CGCCGCCCACAGCACCAGGCGGTGCTCGACGTACTGCCAGCCCTTGGTGCCGAAGCCGCCGCCGACATCGTGGCAGACCACCCGCACCTGGCTTTCCGGAACCTTGAATATCTGCACCGCCAGCATGTTACGCACCCGGTGCGGATAGTTCACGTCGGCGTACAGTGTGTAACGGTCCTCGAACTTGTCGTAGACGCCCAGTGCGCCGCGGGGTTCCATGTATTGCGCGTGGACGCGGCTGATGACGTGGCGGCGGCGGACGACACGCGCCGCCCGCGCGAAGGCGGCGTCGGTCGCGGCCTTGTCGCCGCGTTCGAAGGTGTGGGAGATGTTGTCGGGGTTTTCGTCCCAGACGCGCGGCGCTCCTGGTTCGGCGGCGTGCGCGACATTGGTGGTGGAGGGCAGGGTGGTGTAATCGACCACCACGCGTTCCGCCGCGTCCTTCGCCTGTTCCAGGGTTTCCGCGATCACCATCACCACCGGATCGCCGACATACCGCGCCCGGTCGCGCACCAGGGCCGGGCGTTGCGGGGCGAACATGGGGGAGCCATCTCGTTTCTTGCGCGGCATGTTGGCCTTTGGCGTCCCCAGTCCATCGGCGGCGTAGTCGTCGCCAGTATATATGGCGACGACGCCGGGCGCCGCCTTCGCCGCCGTGGTGTCGATGCCGTTGATCGTGGCGTGCGCGTGAGGGGAGCGGAGGAAGACGCACCAGGTTTGCCTGGGCTGGTTGACGTCGTCCTGGTAGTGGCCGCGGCCGGTCAGCAGGCGTTGGTCCTCATAGCGGCGGACGGGCTGGCCGACGCCGAATTTGACCGGTGGGTCGAAATGGTCAGCCATGGTGTTCTCCCTTGCGCGGACCGGCTATGCGAGGGGGCACGGGTTGTGTCAATCGCGGGGCGCTGCCCCGGACCCCGCCAAGGGGCTTTGCCCCCTGGACCCCCACCAAGGGCGGTAGCCCTTGGAACCCATCCATTGGAGTGTGACCCCCCGTCCCCATTAAATGGTTCCAAGGGCAAGCCCTTGGCGGGGTCCAGGGGCGGTGCCCCTGGCCTTGAGTCTCGCCTTCCCCCATGCCGTAATCCCCCCAACCACCGGGAGAAACCCCATGCCCAAAACCCAGTTCGGCCGCATCTTCCCCCTCCGCGACGCCTGGCTCGCCAAGGCGCCCCCGGAACCCATCCTGGAACCAGACCTGCCCATCATCGACACCCACCACCACCTCTGGCAACGCCAGGGCGGCGGCGCGCGAGGTGAATCCTGGGAAGTGCCGGAATTCCGTTACCTGCTCGACGAATTCCTGGCCGACTGCGCCACCGGCCACACCATCATCGGCAGCGTCTTCCTGCAATGCCACTCGATGTATCGCAACGACGGCCCGGAACACATGAAACCAGTCGGCGAAACCGAATTCGTCGCGGGCCTCGCCGCCATGAGCGAGTCCGGCGGATACGGCAAAACCCGCGTGGCGGCGGGCATCGTCGGATACGCCGACCTCACGGCGGGCGACTGGGTGACACCCGTGCTGGAAGCCCACATCCGCGCGGGCGGCGGACGCTTCCGGGGCGTGCGGCACTCAGCGGGATACGACCCCGATCCGGTGATCGGCAACAGCGCGCCGGGCATCCAGCCTGGGCTTTATCTGCGTAACGATTTCCGCGCGGGAATGAAACAACTGAGCGCGCTTGGCCTGTCGCTCGACGCCTGGGGCTTCCATCCGCAAATCCCCGACATCACCGATCTGGCGCGCGCGTTCCCCCACGCGAACATCATCATGGGCCATTGCGGCGGACCCCTCGGCTACGGCCGTCACGCGAACAAACAGGCGGAGGTGTTCGCGGACTGGAAAACATCCATCACCGCACTCGCGAAATGCGAGAACGTGACGATCAAACTCGGCGGCATGATGATGCGGCTGGCGGCATATGATTACATGGCGCTCGACGCCCCGCCCTCGTCGGAGCAACTGGCGAACCACTGGCGCCCCTATGTCGAAACCTGCATCGAACTGTTCGGCGCCAACCGTTGCGTGGTGGAAAGCAACTTCCCGGTGGAGAAGATGGGCATCGGTTACGCGGCGCTGTTCAACGCGCTGAAACGCCTGGCGTCGGGAGCCTCGGCGGAGGAAAAAGCGGCGATCTTCGCGGGCACCGCGCGGCGGGTCTACCGGCTGGACTGCTGATCCGCGCGCGGCGCGTCCGGTCCATGGCGCGTTTCGCGGCGCGGGCGTGAAGAAAGGAAATGACACCACAAAGACACAAAGGCACAAAGCGGGATGATGGACAGGGTTCCGGTTTGAAGGGCTGGTCCGGCCGGGGGCATGGAAGCGCTCCCCGCCTCCCGGACCATGGTTCATGGCGTGTCCGTATCCTGGCGGCGTGAAAATCCGGGCGTGTCCGGTGGGCTCCATCTTCAACCGCGTGCTGGCGGAGGGACGCATTTTTTGAAAGAGGATGAACACAGACAGGCGTGAATGGCCGTGCGGATGGTCAGGACTCGGGCCGTCTCAGGGCACCGCGCGCAGCGCCTTTCCTGATCCCGGCCGTGGATAAGCAGGACATGATGGAAACACCGCTCTGAATCGACCCCCGCCCTTTCCGCCCGCACGGCCATCCACGCCTGTCTGCGTTCATCCGCTTTAAAAAAATGGGTTTCTCCACCAGAACGCCACTGAAGGCGACCCCGTCCGAACGCGGATCACCGCGCGAACCCCGCGGAGCGCATCGTGACACCTCAAACGGGAACACCATTGGATGACCTGAAGCAGTGGGTTCCTTTGTGTCTTTGTGGTGTCATTTCCTTTTCTTCCACCCCCCCGTGCCCCCTCAGTCTTCCCCCGCCACCAGTGCCGCGAGGCGTTTGGGCGCGGTCATCCGGTAGCTGCGCCGGATCAGCGCCGCCACTTCCTCCCAGTCCGTGCCAGCGTCGAGACGAAAGCCGATCCAGCCCTTGTGCCCAACGTAGGGCGGCACGAAAAATCGTTCCGGCGCGGCCTCGACCAGGATCGTTTGCACACCGCGCGGGGCCTTGCACCAGACATCGCCAGCACCGTGCACCATGGTGAAAATCTTGTCACGGACACGGAACGTGGGCGTGTTCCAGGTGGTTTTCTCCACCGCCTCCGGCAACCCCAGGCACACCTCCCGCAACCGCCTAATCACCGCCCAATCCTGGGCTCGGTCCCCGCGAGCAAACGGGCGATGTTCGCGTGATGCCGCGCGATCACCAGCGCCGCGATGGCCAGCGTCACCAGCGCCACCGGCCCGGAGGCCAGAAAATACGCCGCCACCGGAGCCGCCACGAACGCCGCCAGCGCCGCCGCCGAGGACAGCCGCGCCACCCCCGCCACCGCCAGCCACACGAGGCAGGCGATCACCCCCACCGGCCACGCCAGCATCAGCACCACGCCAAGCCCGGTGGCGACCCCCTTGCCGCCCTTGAAGGCGAGCCACACGGGGAACAAATGCCCGATCACCGCGCCAAGCCCCGCCCATAACTCAGCGCCGGGCGGGCCAAGGATCAAAAAAATCCCCACCGCGAACGCGCCCTTCGCCGCGTCCAGCAGCAGCGTCGCCGCCGCCAGCCCCTTGCGCCCCGTCCGCAGCACGTTGGTGGCGCCAATGTTGCCCGAGCCGATCGCGCGGATGTCTCCAAGCCCAGCCAGCCGGGTCAGCAGCACGCCGAACGGGATCGAGCCGAACAAATAGCCGGGGAAGATGAACGGCAGCATCAACATGGCGGGCTCCTGATTTCGCCGGGGCGGCGATTCGCGGGCCCGCATGATAGAGGCGTCCCCGGACGCGGGGAAACCGGGTGGCTTTCACGCGAGGGCGGGATCGGCCTTGGTTGCAATCCCCGGTGAGCCGCGCTTCATCCGCCCCACGGCCCGTTCCGTTCTGACAGCGCCCGTCTGGACCACCGCGCGGTAAGGACGGCGGCCACCGTCACGAGGATCAGCGCGCCGCCCGCGAGCACGGGCCGTGCCGCCAGCCAGCCCGCCCTCATTGCGCGGATCGGCGGCGGTGGCGGAGGCGCTGATGACGGCGCCCCCGCCCTCGGCCAGCGCGGTGGCGACGGCGCGTTCGTGCCCCTCGTTCCAGAACAGCATCGCGACCGCCGAGGGGACGAGCAGGAACCCG
>JAYVCG010000596.1:0-10546 GCA_043750075.1 Acetobacteraceae bacterium
CGGCAAACCCTCGGCGAAGGATTCCAGCCACAACGACAGTTTCGCCAGTTCCACCGCCATCGGATCGCGGTCCGCGCCATACAGGCAATGCACCGCGACCAGCCTGCGGCAAATCGCCAAAGCCCGCGCCCGCGACGGCCCGGACTCCGATGTGTCACGGGAACGGCCTGGAAGGTACGCGGCCAGACGCTGATCCGGATCAGGCAATCGCGCGATCTGCTCCCGCCCCTCCGCCGTTCCCTGGGCTTCGCACCGGCGGCAGGTTTCGTACAGCGCATCGGCCAGGAAGCGGCACGCCTCCACGAGGAAATGCCCGCTTCCCATCGCCGGATCGAACACCTTGATCCGCAGGATCGCGGCCGGCGTGGCATCGCGGATCAACGGCGTCAGCGTCTCATGCACCAGATGGCGCACGAAACCATTCGGTGTGTAATAGGAACCGCCCGCCCGCCGCCCCAGACCCGTTCGCAGGAAGAAACGGCCGGCCGGAATGACATCGGCATCCGTCTTCCGCGCCGGCAGCACCGTCTCCAGCCGCCCCAGCCGCGTCCGCGCCATCGGCACCGTGGCGATGGCGGGCTCCAGATCGAGCAGGGATTCGTAGACGCGGCCCAATACCTCCACATCCAGGGCGCCATAATGCACCCTTTCCCGCTCCCGTCCCCGTTCCCGTCCCCTGGGCGTTGTCCACAACAAACGATCCAGTAACGAAGCGGCGGCGTGTTCCCCCCAGCGGAGCCCGTCCAGCGCCGCGGTCGCGGCGGGATCGAACAGCGCGCCGCCCAGGGGAGCGATGGAGAGGGTGGAATGGACGAGGCCCTCGCGGCAGACCTGAAACAAGGCCCGCAATCCGTCTTCCAGCAAACGCCCGGTGTCATGGCCAAGATCGAGATGGCGGCGCACCAGCGGACCCAAAGCACGGTTGGGCGACAGGCCGCGTTTCCATGGCTCCGAGGCCGCGAAGCTGAAACCGCGGCCAGGATCGGTGCTGCTTTCCAGTTTGAGGATGAACAGCAGCCGGTACACGACGATCAGCGTCTGCCGCCACAGCAGCGTGGCGTCCGGCGATGCCGCGGCGTTTCCCGGCTGGCCGAGGACGGAGCCCAGAAACGCCTCGACCGCCGCGCGGGCCTGCGTCCGCAGGATTTTCGTGACATGCGTTTGATGCAGCCGCGCGGCCTCGAAAATCCCCTGCATCGCCGCCATGCCGCGCGGCGACGCCAGTGCCGCGATGAAACGATACGCGTCCGGCATCCCGTCATGCGAAGCCCATCGCGAGACGGGCACGATGATGTGACCGTCCGGCCCGGAGGGATCGCACAGTAGCAGACGCAGTTCCTCGCCATTGGTGATGAGACCGGCGTTTTCTCCCCGCGCCCGCAGCACCCGGTTCGCCCGCCGCGGCGGACTGGCGCGCGCCGCCGTGCCACGGTGCGCCAGCGTATCGAGATCGGCATCCGACCCCAGCGCCCACACCCGCAACGCCATGCCATCGGCGGCCCGCAACACATGGCCGCCGTCTTCCGCGCCCTCGCGTGTTCTGACCGGCTCCTCGCGCGCGACATCGCCATAACCCAAAGCCGCGGCGAGCGGATGCACGACATGATGCAGCACGCGCGCCGGTCCGCCCGTGGCGGCGAATTCCCGCAATCCGCGTTGCATCAATCGCCAGCCAGGCTCAGGCTCCGGCGGATAAAGCCCCAGCCTCCCCAGCACCCCCTCCAGTTCCCGCCCCACGAATCCTGGGCTTAGCAGCGGTCCCATGAACGCGCGGTCAGCTTCCATCGTCTGGCACCAGCATCAACACACCCAGCGGACGCGGCACGAACGGACCAGGCATGGCGTCCGCGGCCCTCGCCTCCTGAAAAACCTCCAGTGTTTCACTCGCTTCCCGCCGCTTCGCTTGTGGCACCGCCGGATCGGTGGCGAACGAAACGAGCCGCGCGCCTGGGTCTTCCTCCCGTTGCCAGGCCGGTCCGGTTTCCGGTGTTCCGAACAAATCCCCTGTTGGCGGCGTGAACGATCCGCACAACAGAGTGGCGCGCGCGCGCAGCCAGCGTTGCCATCGCGCCGTTTCCGCCTCGCGCCACGCCGTCCATTGTTCCAGCAGCGCCGCGTGTTCCCGCGCCATGATGCGGGTGACCAGGGTTTCCGCTTCCGCCCGCATCGCGTCAGACTCCGGGAAGTAACGATCCCAGACACCCGCGCCAGGAATCGCCCGGCTGGGATGGCCCAGGGAAAGCCAGTCGTGGCATTCGAGCGGGGGTTGGCCGGGGGTGGCCAGGATCGCGATCACACGGCGGAACACCACCCGATGCGCGGCGGCGACTTCCATCGTGAAGGTCAGCAGCAAACCGATGCTGTCCCCGCAGGCGGCGGAGACCTCGCCGGGCAGGCGGCATCCCAGCCGGATCGCCTGCGTCACCAGCGGATGCGCGCGGCCCAGAAAGGCGGTGTCCTGGCCGGAGGGATCGCGGTCCGTGTCCGCGTCGCGGGTGAAGCGCAGCACGTCTCGCGCGGGATCGAAGCCGGGCAGGCCGTCCAGCGCGGCGGCGAGGTCGCGCGGCACCCGGATTTCGTTGTCTTTCAAAGCGGGGTCTTTCAAAGCGGGGCCGTTCAAGGCGGGCTGGCCCGTTTCCGCCGTGAGCACCGCATCGACGAAATCCACCAAATCCTCGTCCCGCGGTGGCACGGAGGGCGGCGTCAGGCCGGCGTTGATGCCTCGGGCCGCGTACCAGCCGTGCCGCACCGCCATCAGATCGAAACCGTCAAACGCGCGGTCGATTTCGCGCAGCAGGGCGGCGACCTGATCCGGCTGGCTGTCCTCGACCGAGCGATCCAGCGCGCGGACCGCCTCCATCTCGGTCTTGAACAAATCGTCTGGATCCTCGGACAACCTGCCGGTCAGGGATTGGTCCTGGTCTTCCGAAGCGGACGCAAAGCCCAGGGTATTGGGCATGACATCCAAGACGGAGCGGGCTTTTTCGTATTTTGTTATCAAATGCAACAGTAAACTCTCCTCAAATGTTCCGGGCAGGTACAAATACCGGATTTCCGGCTCCTGGCGCTGCCCGTAGCGGTCGATTCGCCCGTTCCGCTGTTCCAGCCGGTTGGGATTATAGGGCAGATCGAGATGGATCAAATGGAAACAGTGCCGGTGCAGATTGAGCCCCTCGGCCAGCGCGTCCGTGCTGATCAGGATCAGTCCCTCGCTTTCGGTGAACCGGTGCGCGGCGGTGGCGCGCGCTTCGTCGGAATCCTGGCCGCCGATCGTCAGCACCTCGCTTCCGATCGCGCGCAGGGCCCGCGCGGCGGCGTGCTGGCTGTCGGTGTATTCGGTGTAGATCAGGAGGCTGGCGCGCGGATGCGCCATGCGGATCAGGCGTATCTCCAGGATCAGCGCCGTGAGCTTGGGATCATGCGCCTCGGCCGCCAGACCCAGTGCGATCAACCGTCCCAGTGCGCTTTCCGGTTCAGCGCGCAACGTTTCCGCCATGCTTTCGATTTCCAAAGCTTCCAGGCCGGATTCGCCCGCCGCGTTCAGGCCGCCGAAACGCGCGACGCGGCGGCGCCAGACCCGCATCGCCCGCGCGCGCTCGGCCCGCGCCGCTTTCGTTTCGGCATGAGGCCGCGCGAGCCGGCCCGCGACCACGCGCAACGTCGCGACACAGGCCGCGATCGTCGAGACGGATCGTTTCAACAGGCTGATGAACGCCAGCGCGTCATCGGCTTCCTCGCGCCGCCGCAGCCGCGGCACGACGAAGGCGGACAAGGCCCGGTGGAACGCGCGCACCGGCTCATGTTCCGGCCCCGACACATCGACCTTCACCGGAATGACATGACGGCGGCGGAACAACGGCGCGCCGGTGCGGGGATCGCGGATGTGGGCTTTCAACCGCCGTATCACATGCCGCCGGTAATTATCCCCGACGAACCCGCCCGCCCCATCCACCAGCGCCGGGTCCAGCAACGCGATCAACGAGGCGAAGCGCGCATCGTCTCCATCATGCGGCGTCGCCGTCAGCAGCAGCAAACCGTCCGAGCGCCGCGCCAGCACCTCGGCCAGCCGCCTGCGATGGGTGTTTTCCGCCGTCGCGAACACAGCCGCGCCCATGTAATGATGCGCCTCGTCGATGATCACCAGATCCCAGGCGGAACGTTCCAGTTCCTCCAGCACATGGTCCTGCTTGGCGTAATCCGGCGTGGTAAGACAGAGCGCCACCTGATCGAACGGATTGGCGCCGCTTTCATGCGCGCGGCGCACCTGGCGCGTTTCCGCGGCACTGGTCATCGGCGTGAACCGCAGGCCGAACCGCGACCGCATCTCCTGCTCCCATTGCAGCAGCAGCGGACCGGAGGGGGCGACGATCAAAATCCGGTGCGCCCGCCGCCGCGCGAGCCATTCGGCGGCGATCAGCCCCGCCTGCACCGTCTTCCCCAGCCCCACCCCATCCGCCAGCAGCAACCGCACCCTGGGCATGTCGAGCGCCCGCATCAGCGGCACCAGTTGGTAGGGTTCCATCCGCAGCCGTCCTGGAGCGGCGCGGGTCACGAAGAGGGCGTTCCCGGACAGCGCGTTCAACGCGTGCGCCCGGTGCATCGTGTGCCACAGGGACAGGGGCGCGGGATGGCGGGGGTCGAGCGCGGCGCCCATGGGCTCGATCGTGTCGGGCGGGCTGAACATCTCCCATTCCAGGCCCGCGAGATCGCCCCCGGCGCAGCGCAGCAACAGCCGGTCGCGCCCATTGGCCGCGTCGGCCGCCAGCACGTCCCACAGCAGCCCCCGCGCGCGGACCCGGTCACCTGGGCGGACCTCCATTCAGGAGGCGCCGGTCTGGGGTGGTGCTGGCGATGACGGCATGGCTGATCCCACGGTGCGCGTGGATCAGCCGGTTACGGGGGGAAGACTGACGAAAGGTGAAGAAGGGCGTGAAGGATTTGGTGTTGTGTTCCGGCACTCTCAGCACGGACGGGGCATGGGCGGAGTCATGCACCCGCCTGGACATGATGATTCCGCATCAAGGATGGAGGTTCCGCATGAGGAGCATTCTTTCGCCGCATGGCCCATGCCAAGAACGGACTTGCCTCACGGGAAAGATTGATTTATATGTCAATTCAGGCTGACCTGGCCGGAATGGAACGGGATGGGAAGCTGCTACGGTATCAGCCTGAGCCTGGACGGCGGGCCAGCCGGCGTTTGTACCTGACCGCTCATGCGGTTGGGCAGTACAACGACCCTCGTTCGTCCGTGAACATACTGGTTGGCAAAGGCTACATCCGGGCGGCGTTTGAACGCTGGACCACCGGGGGTTACGTTCATGGCAACCGGGGCATGGGGGTCTTTCTCAAGCCGCTTCATCCACCGCCTCCGGACATATGGGAAGTCAGGGTGACGGACCCCGTGCCTCAGGCGCGGATTTTCGGGCGCTTTCTGGAACCCGATACCCTGGTCGTGACCCATCTCCACACGCGGCGCCATCTGGACGAGGACAATGGCTGGATGACCGCCATGAACGCATGCAACACCGCATGGGAGGCGTTATTCCCTTTTCGCGGACCTTTCACCGGGGAGCACATCCATGAGTATGTTACAGCGCACTGCGACGACTTCTCCGTTATCTCTCGTCCCCCTGGACGGCGGAGACGCAAGTGATTTTGGCCTTGCGCGTGTCCGCGATCTCGCCTTCGACGCGGTCATTGGGCTTTGGCGCAGGAGACGGGCCGAGGGTGTGACGCAAAGGGAACTCCTGAAAAGGATGCGTTCCAGTCCGGCCACGCTCTCGCGGAATTTGCGGGCTCCGGGGAACTGGACCATGCGGACCTTTGGCGAGCTGGTTCAGGCATTGGGCGGCCGCGTGACGATCACCGTCGAGGCCGTCGAGGATGTGGAGCACGCGACGGTCAACCACGATGCCTACGATGGGTATGCGCCGGTCACGGTCTTGGGGGAGAAGGGGCCCTCATTTGTTTTTTCTTCAACCAACTGGAAAACCACCCGAAATCAAACCGGTGTGGCGATAAGGCCAGCGTGGAATACGACACATGAATGATTTTCAGATCGATTCCGTTATTTTTTGCGAGGATATCCGGAGGGAAATCACGCAAAAAGATATCCTGATCGGTGTGTTCAGTTCCGATATAATTGTTTATACGCTCCCGGCGAGAATAAATCTCGCTTTTTGGATTGAGCTGACGCCAAAAAAACCAGGTAATATCGAGATTTTCTTCAGACTTGACACTCCTGGCTCAGAGAGTCCGCTGGAGATGACACTGGCCGTGGAAAACACACCCAACCAGGATTCCATCGCTGTCTACACTCCACCGCTCCTCTGCCTGATCGAAAAGGCGGGACTGATCACTTTATCGGTGAAAAGCGGCCAGGATGGACAGTACAAGACGGTGAAGAGTCGTAAAGTCCGCCACGAGGCTCCTCCTCCAGGTGCTTTCAGGGCAAGCGCCTGAAGGAAGCAAAGCCGGGGCATGACGGGAAAGAGACCAACCTGACCGGGAAACTCCCTAATTCCCCACCGACCGCACCGCGCTGAAGGGAACGGACAGAGAGCCCAGTTGCAAATTCACCGTGTTGTTCTGGGCCGTGACGCCGGTGGCGGTTCCCACGACGGTGAACGGCAGCGCCGCCGTCTTCGCGCCCGTGGCGCCGCCCGTCACCGCGACCGTGTAGGCTCCATCCGGCACCGTCCGCCCGGTATTATCCTTCCCGTCCCAGTTCCACGCATTCATGCCCTGGGCTCCGTTCATGGTGACATCGCGCACTTTCCGGCTGGCGGCGTCCAGCACGGAAATCGACACATTCGCGGGCGCGGGCGTGATGAAACGCAAACTGCCCGCGCCATTCTGCAACGCGATCTGATTCGACTGCACGGTGATCTGCTTGCCCAGTATGGCGGAGGACTGGGTGATTTCGGAGGCCTGGGTCAACTGGATCAACTGCGT
Organism: Acetobacteraceae bacterium; assembly: GCA_043750075.1. GTDB lineage: Bacteria > Pseudomonadota > Alphaproteobacteria > Acetobacterales > Acetobacteraceae > Rhodopila. The sequence goes on from JAYVCG010000596.1 coordinate 6,955, forward strand.
CAGGCTGGTGTTGGTGTTGATTTGCTGCTCCACGCTGGAAAACTGCACGAGCTGGCTGGTGAACTGGTTGGTGTCCAGCGGGCTCGCCGGGTTCTGGTTCTTCAACTGCGTCATCAACAAAGACAGGAAATTGTTGAAGTTCGAGGACAGCGAACCGAGCGGGCTGGCGCCCCGGCCCGCCGTGGCGGGCGCGGCGGTGGCGGGCGTGAGCGCGGTCGCGGCGGCGGTGGCAATGGAAGTCATGACACAACTCCTTCGTCATGCGGTGATGTCGAGGCCCGCGCGAAACCAGCGCGAGCGTGGCTGCCGGTGCGGGGAATCCGGGTGCGGGGAATCCGGGTGATGGGAGTCCGGCCCGGCACCGCGGTCGCGGGACGGGTCGCCGTTCTGGCCTCCTCCCGCCCCCGCGTGATCGTGTCTGGCGCCGTCTGCCATGCCACCGGAGCGGGACGCCCCGGCGGGCACCGGCTCCGGCGCCGCGACCTGGAACGTCATGCCGCCCCCGTCCGCGGGAAGGCCCGCCTGGTGCAGGGCTTCGCGCAGGCGGGGTTCGTCCCGGATCAGCAACTGCAACGTTTCCGGCCGCTCCGCCGAGATGTTCACATGAGCGGTTCCGTCCGCGGCGCGCTCGATCCTGATCTGAACATGTCCCAGTTCAACCGGGTCGAGGCGCACCGTCACCTGTTGCGCGCCATCCGCCGTTTTCAGTACCGCCACCAGCGCGGGCGCGATCTGCGCCATGGGCGGCGGCGCGGAATGCTCCGGGCGAAGCACCGGCGCTGTCTCGGAGACTTCTGGCCGCGGAGGGGAAAAGACGGGTTGCGGCGGCATTTCGCTGGTTCGGAGAAATGGCTCCGGCGGCGTCTGGCCACCGGGCGGCCCGGCGGGGAACGCCGCGTGGTCCGCGCGCGCGGAGGGCTGTCCTGTCAGCGCCGCCCGCCCGGTGGACGCGGTTTCCGGCGCCGCGCCGCTGGTCATCACATGGGCGGCCGGGGTCATCGCTTCCCCCGGCGCGGATGAGGGTTCCAGAGGCGATGCGCCCGCTGACACGGGCCCGGCGAGGACAGGCGCCGTCAGCATGATCCCCGGCACTGCCTGATCGTCCGGCGTGTGTTTCACAGAAGGTTTCGTTTCAGGATCGTCTTTCCCGGCTTTCAACCGGGATCGCGGGCCGCTTTCCCGCGGAGCATCCGTGCCAGGAAGATCCGTGACGGGCGGTGGAAGGGCGGATGGTGGAAGGGCGGGCGGGGGCACGGCAGTCCCGGCCACGGGTTCGGACGCCGCCGCCGCGATCTCCGTCATCGCCCCCTGCCCTGGCGAAACCTCCGGTTGGAGCATCGTTCCGCTGGCGGCGGTCTGGGCCGGTTGCTTGGCTCCGGCTTTCTGGGCTTCGGTTTTCTGGACTTCGGTTTTCTGGGCTCCGGCGCCTTCCTCCGGTTGAACCAGTCCGGACAGCAACGCGCTGAACGTGCCGGCGTATCCGTCAGTGGCGGCGGCTGACGGCGGCTGGCCGCGTGGCACCGCGACAGGCTGTATCGACACGGACGCTGACATCGTGACCTACCCTGGCACCAAGGCCCTGCCAGAGCGGGAGCAAGCCCTGTGCCAGGCGGGAACCGCCCGTCAGGGATGGGCTCCACCCGGCGTGCGAGGGGGCAGCGCTTCCTTCCGCTGACCCGCGTTCCGCTGAGTGGAAGGGACGGAAAGACTCTCACCACGGAGTTCACGGAGAACCACGGAGGCGCACGGAGCTTCGTTCACACGACACGAGACAACGCGCGGGTCAGAACCAGGGACGCACGGTACGGCACTGTTTCCTTCTCCGTGCGCCTCCGTGGTTCTCCGTGAACTCCGTGGTGAAAGCCTTTCGCGTTCCCTCACACCGCTCAGTCCCGCCCGCTGACGAAAGACCGGGCCGTTCAGGACAGAGACCATCGCACCAGGCGGAATGCGCCGGGCATGAACTGCCGGGCGAACGCAAAGCCTCCCGTGGTTCAGGCGCGCGCGGGCGGCCACCCCATCAGCACGCCGCTCGCCAGCGCCAGCACCGCCATCGTCTGGTATGTCGCGGCGTAGCCTCCCAGCAACGCGACCGAGGCGCCGAACAAGGGCGGCACCACCAGCGCGCCCGCGAACAACAGCGCGGTGCCGAGGCCCGTTGCCTCGGTGCGGCGCGCCCCGCCCAGGGAGGCGTATTCGGCATAGGCGACGCCGGTGTAGCCGCCCGCCGTGCAGCCCGACAGCACCACGACGGCCAGCACGGCCCCGGTGTGCCAGTCCGGGCTGAACTGCCCGATCAGCGTGGCGGCGGCGGCCATGCCCGCGCCGTGGATCGCCAGGGTGTGCGAGGGGGTGAGGAAGCGGTCGGCGATCCAGCCCCAGATGGGCCGGCTGACCGATCCCATGATCTGATACAGCGCCAGCATCTGACCGGCGCGCACCAGGTTGTATTCCATCACGGTCGTCAGATGCACCGTCATGAACGCCACGAACGAAATCGACAGGCCGGAGTAAACGAAGCCCGCCACCGACAGGCGGAGGATGCGCCGGTCGCGTAACAACAGGAACGGCTGGAGCAGCGTCCGCCCCCAGGGCCGCACCCCTGGATCGCGATCCGCGTCCCAGCGCCGCCGCGGTTTCTCCATGAGCAGGATCAGCAGCATCAGGGGCACGAGTTCGGCCGCCAGCGCGCCGCGCCATCCCAGCACGGGCACCAGCGGCGGCAGGAGAAGCGCGGCGAACACGCCGCCCAGAGGCACGCCGATCTGGCGCAGCGACATGATCATGTTGAACACCGCGCGCGGTGTGTGCGGCACCAGCAAATGCGTGCTGGCCGGCGCGGCGGCGCCATAGCCCAGTCCGAGGACGGCGGCGGCGCAGGCGAGGCTGGCGATGCCGGTGCTCGACGCGGCGAGCACGAGCATCCCGCACGCCGCCAGCAGCACCGCCTGCGTGGCGCGCACGCCGCCATGACGCCGTATCAGGCCGGGCGACAGCAGGGCGGAGAGGATGCCGACCCCATAGGCGGTGGCGATGAAGCCGCCCACCAGCACGCCGTTGACCTGAAGGTCGCGCGCGACCTCGGGCGCCAAAGTGGGCATCGAATACAGCGCCATCGTGGCCAGGGTCTGCACCGCCAGCGTGGCCAGCAGCGGCCAGAGCGGCATTCGCCCTGGACCATCCTTTCGGGTCTGAACCGGCAAGCCCGGACCACCCTCCTCCCCCTGGGCCGGCATGGCCTTATTGCGCCCCCATGTCCGCGCGCACCGGATCGAACCCACCCGACTGGCGGTGCCACAGGCGGGCATACACCCCGTCTTTGGCCAGCAGCGCGGCGTGGGAGCCCGCCTCGACGATGCGTCCCTCATCCAGCACGATCAGCCTGTCCATGCGGGAGATGGTGGACAGCCGGTGCGCGATGGCGATGACCGTGCGCCCTTCCATGAGCCCATCGAGCTGGCTCTGAATCGCCGCTTCCACTTCGGAGTCGAGCGCCGAGGTCGCCTCATCCAGCACCAGGATCGGCGCGTTTTTCAGGATCACCCGCGCCAGGGCGACACGCTGGCGCTGCCCGCCGGAGAGTTTGACGCCC
>JAYVCG010000597.1:0-4523 GCA_043750075.1 Acetobacteraceae bacterium
TCATCGGGTCCGGACCCTCAATGGAATCTCAGCCTTCATCGGAAACCCAGCCTTCATCGCGCCCACACTGAGACCGAGGCATCCACCGCGCGGCGGATCTGCTCGGACGACAGACGGGTCAGGACGCCGAACCGGTAACGCCGGTAGGCATACTCGGCCCCGAACAGCGCCAGGATGGCGGGCATGTCGAGACCGTTGACGAACAGCGACCACGTCTCCAGCGGCGCGAAGGCCAGCAGCAAGGGCGACACGATGAGTTGCGCCGCCGCGAACCCGGCCCACAGGCATGTGACCGCGCGCGTGTAGGGAATGAGTTCCGGCGGCAGGGTGCCGTGCGCCGCCCGCGCGATCACCGTCACGACCGGCGTGCGTCCGGGCCGCAGCGACCCGGCGAAGACCATCAGCAACACCAGGTTGAGCGCCGCGTGCATCAGTCCCGAGAAGGCGCCGATGCTCACGCGGAACGCCTGAAGCCCGGCCAGGAGCACGATGGCTCCGGCGGCGGCGCACGACAGCCAGCGCGCCAGGCGCCAGGGGCCGGAACGCCAGCGCGGGGTGGCGAGCCATGTGGCGAGGCTGGCCTGCGCGGCGCCGGCGCCGATCGCGGGCAGCACGAACTGGTCGTGCGCGAACGCCACATGCATCAACGGCGCCGTCATGACCGAACCGCAGAAAAGCCACGCCCGTACGCAAACAGCCGATGACATCCGGTTGGTTTCAGCCTTTTCCCACGCGGCATCCCGTTGGCGGCACCCCGTTATCGTTGAGTCTGTCTCAAACGGCCGCGGCTTGCAAGAAGAGCGCGCGCGCTTTAAAGAGACACCCTGCTTCATTCCGCTCATGCGTCCGGGGCTCATGCGTCCGGCGGCGGGACGATCCTCCTCTTTGCCCGCCTCCTCTTTGCCCGCGGAAAGGAACACCGGCTTGTCCGCCTCGGACCCACGACCCTTCGAGCATGAAATCGCCCGCCTCATCGTCGATTCGCTGCATCTGGAAATAGGCCCCGATGAGATCGACCCGGAGCAGCCTTTGTTCGGCGACGGACTCGGCCTCGATTCCATCGACGCCCTGGAACTCGCTTTGGCGCTGTCCAGGGATTATGGCCTGGAACTGCGCTCCGACGATCCCGGCAACACTCGTATCTTCGCATCCCTGCGCAGCTTCGCGTCTCATGTCCAGGCCATGCGGACGAAACAGCCCGATGGCGCGCGTGATCCTGACACGCATGACCTTGACACGCATGACCCTGGCGCGCGTGATCCCGAGGCGGGTTGATGCCTGCTTTCCCGCTGCTGGACCGCGCGGCCGGCGCCGTTCTGTTCCGGTCGCGGGATACAGTATGGACGGGGGCGGATTTCCTCGCCGATGTGGCCGCGCTGGCCCGCGCGCTGCCGGAGGCGCCATGGCTGGTGAATGGCTGTGAGAACCGGTACTGGTTCGCCGCCGTTCTCGCCGCCGGGGTGCTGCGCGGACAGCCGAACCTGCTGACCGGCGATGTCTCGGCCGCCACGCTCGGTTTGCTCGCCCGGCTGTATCCGGGGGCGGTGCATGTCGTGGATCGCGCGGCGCCGGATGGCCCGCTTCCCTTTCATCGCGTGGCGATGGGGCATTCCCCAAGGGGAGAGAACGATCCGGCCGTCATGCCCATGATTTCGGGGGATCGTCTGGCCGCCGTGGTATTCACCTCCGGCACGACGGGGGAGCCCGCCGCGCATCTGAAATCCTGGGGTGGCCTGGTCGAGCGCACCCGCGCCGCCGGTCTGCGGTTCGGCTTCACCGAGGACGCGCCGGTGACCGTCATTGGCACCGTGCCGCCCCAGCACATGTATGGGTTCGAGACGACGCTGCTGCTGCCGCTGCACGCCGCCGCCGCCGGGTGGGTGGACACCGTGTTCTGGCCCGCTGATGTCCGCGCTGTGCTGGCCGCCGCTCCGGCGCCGCGGGTGCTCATCACCACGCCGTTGCATTTGCGCGCGCTGGTGGACACGGTGTTACCCGTGCCGCCGGGGATGGTGATCTCGGCGACCGCGCCGCTGCCGGTGGCTCTGGCGGAAGCGGCCGAGCGCGCCTGGGGAACCGAGGTGCATGAGATTTTCGGCGCCACCGAGGTCGGTTCGATCGCCAGCCGCCGCACGGTGCGGGACGCGCACTGGACCGCGTATCCGGGGATCACGTTGCGCCACACGGCGGACGCGATCCTGATCGAGGCGCCTTTCCTGGAACCGCGCCGGTTGAGCGATGACATCGAGCGTCTGGACGCGCATCGTTTCCGGTTGATCGGGCGTGGTGGCGACCTGATCAAACTGGGCGGGCGGCGAGCGTCACATGCCGGGCTCAATCACATCCTGACCCGGATCGAGGGGGTGGAGGATGGGGTTTTCGTGGTGCCCCCTGATCTGGAGGGCCGTCCCCCGGCGCGTTTGACCGCCGTTGTCGTGGCGCCGGGCCTGACCGCGTCCGCCATCCTGGCCGCGTTACGGGGGCGGATCGACGCGGTTTTCCTGCCAAGACGCATCGTTCACGTGGCGGCGCTGCCGCGCAACGCCGTGGGCAAACTGACCCACGAGGCGCTGCACGCGCTGCTGAATTCCGTGAACCAGGAATGACCCCCCCTGGATGGTTTCCAAAGGCGAGCCTTTGGTGGGGGTCCAGGGGGCAAAGCCCCCTGGCGGGACTGGGGGGCGGAGCCCCGCCATGACCGCCATGGGCTCCTTCTCCCTCCCACCGGACCACCCCTGCCTGCCCGGCCACTTCCCCGGCCACCCCCTCGTGCCCGGCGCCCTGCTGCTCGACCATGCCCTGACCCTGATCGCCACGGGAATGCCCTTCCCCCAAGGCCCCATCACGGTGAAATTCCTGCTGCCTGTCTCCGCGGGAGACACGGTCGAAATCCACTGCGAACCCTCCCGCCTGGGAGGCCTCACCTTCGAGGGCCGCTCCGGCGCCCGTCTGTTTTTCACCGGCCGCATCAGCGCCACGCCATGACCAATGCCTCCCCCCACCTTACCCAATGGGCGCGGGAACGGGAGCGCGGCGGCTCCCTTCCCTTGCGCGCGATGACATGGCTTTCACTCCACCTGAGCCACGGCCTGGGGGAACTTATTCTGCTGCCGATCACGGGCTGGTTCCTCGCCATCTCCCCCGCCGCCCGCGCCGCTTCCCGCGATTATTTGCGCCGTGTCCTCGGGCGCCCGGTGCGCATGATCGACATCGCCCGTCATTTTTTCACGTTCGCCCAGGCGATTTTGGACCGCGTGTTCTTCCTGGCGGGGCAGGCGGAGCGGTTTGCAACCGAGGTCGAGGGCCTGGACCACTTGCTCACCCACATCGAGGCTGGACGCGGCTGCGTGCTGCTTGGCGCGCATCTCGGCAGTTTCGACGCCATGCGCGCCCTGGGCCGCCACGCGCCCGTGCGGGTCAGACCGGCGATGTTCCGCGCCAACGCGGGCGCCCTGACGGCGATCCTGGACCGGCTCGACCCGGCGCTGGCGGCGCGGATCATCGACATCGGCCGCCCCGAGGCGATGCTCCAGGTCCGCGAGGCTTTGGCGGATGGCGACCTCGTGGCGTTCCTCGCCGACCGCGCCACCGATCCCCGCCGCCTGATCGCCTTGCCGTTCCTCGGCGCCCCCGCGCTGTTCCCGGCCGGCCCGTTCCAGATCGCCACGATGCTGCGGGCGCCGATGGTGATGTTCCACGGCATCCGCACCGGACGGCGGCGGTATGTGTTGCGGTTCGAGCCTCTGCCGGGAGACGGCGCGCGCACGGAGGCTTCTTTTCCTTGTGCCCCCCTGTCCCCCGTCCACGCGCCCGTGCTGTCCACCGTCCACGCGCCTGTGCCCTTACCTCGTCATCCCCCGGCTCGACCGGGGGATCTCTCGCGGCACGGTGCCTGGACAGATCCCCCGGTCAAGCCGGGGGATGACGGGCAGAAGAAGCCGGGGGATGACGGGGCGAAGGAACGGGGGGGTGAGAGGGAGAAGGAAAGAACCAGCACGGGAACGGAAAGCCCCGCCTCCAACCGCGCAACGGCGTTGCACGAGACGATGACCGCCTATGTCGCGCGTCTGGAAACGATGTGCCGGGCTCATCCCTTCCAATGGTTCAACTTCCACGATTTCTGGCGCCCGGACACGATGCCACGCACCCCGCCCCACACGACGCCCGGCCGCGCGCCGCATCGCGCTCTGACGGCTCTCGCCCTGAGCGTCGCCCTGCTCGCCGCGCCCGGAACGGCGCGGGCCGCGGATGACCCGTCCGCTCTGCTCGACACCATCATGGGGCTGCTGGCGGCCCGTCCAGGCCATCAGAACACGTTCCGGGAGGAAAAGACGGTGCCGCATCTGACGCGGCCGCTCGTGAGTTCGGGGGTGTTGATCTACCGGCGCCCGGACCACATGGAAAAACGCACGCTGTCCCCCCTGCGCGAGGATTTGGTGGTCGATGGACGGCGGGCTTCCGTGACCGCGGGCGATAATCCCCCGCATGTGCTGGATGTCGATGCTCATGCCGAACTGCGGGTC
>JAYVCG010000598.1:0-6505 GCA_043750075.1 Acetobacteraceae bacterium
GTCGGTGAAATCCGCCCTACCTCCCCGCCGATCGCCACCGGCTCTGCCGGGCAGCGCCGAGGCTCGCCCTGCCCATCCCACAACCAATACACATTATCCTAAATCCGGCTGTTGATGTTGCGCTCCATGCAGAAATGCCAGCACCATACATGCATGAGCAAAGATCAACCCCTGATTTTGGCTCACCCGCCGGGTGAACAACCGGTGGTTGAGCTCACGCGGGATAGTCCAATCCCTGTCGACACCTATGCGGGCCGGATCGATGTGGACTGGGATCCGAACGCGGCGGTAACGCCACTGGGGCAGTTGCCATTCTTCATCGAATATCTGAAGTTGGCCGGTCTGTTCGATGGCTGGGTCGCGGGTTGCCCGATCCAGTACACCAGCCCCAATGCGCCAACGAAGCGGGACCTTCTGGGCACCGTCCTGCTGTCCGTTTTGTCGGGGCACTGGCGTTACGCCCACATCACCGCGTTGCGGGCCGACACGGTGAGCCCACCGCTTCTGGGGATGGCGAAGGTGCTGAGCGAAGACGCGGTGCGGCGGGGGCTGGCGAAGATCGATCCGGTGGCCGGCGAGACCTGGATTCAGGAAAACCTCGATTACGTCACCCGTCCACTACTGCGCGAGCCCTGGATCCTGGACGTCGATACCACCGTCAAACCTTTGTTTGGGAACCAGGAAGGCGCGGTGGTTGGCTACAATCCCGGCAAACCCGGCCGTCCCTCGCACAGCTATCACAGCTATCTGATCGCCAACCTGAGGCTGGTCCTGGATGTCGAGGTTCATGACGGGAACCAAACGTCCTCGAAACACGGCGCACCCGGCCTGTGGGCTCTGCTGGACCGCCTGGGCCGGGACTGCTGGCCCGCGCTGCTTCGCGGCGACAGTGGCTGGGGCAACGAAGCCGTGATGCGCGAGGCCGAACAACGCGGTCAGCCTTATCTGTTCCGCCTGCGTATGACGGCCAACGTGCGACGGGCGATCGAGCGGGCGATGGACGGCGCCTGGACCGGGGCGGGTCACGGTTGGGAAGGTCAATCCACTCGCCTTCGCCTGGACGGCTGGAGCCGCCAGCGCCGGGTCGTGCTGTTGCGCCGCAAGTTGGAGGGCGCTCCGCCGACCGGCGAACCTGACCGGAGCGGGCAACATCTGTTGAGTTTCGCGACGGTCGATGCACGAAAGCAGGTGTGGGAATACGGCGCTTTGGTTACCTCATCGAACGCTGAAATCCTCACCCTCGGCCAAGCTTATCGTGACCGTGCCGACTGCGAGAACGACTTCGACGAATTCAAGAACCAATGGGGTTGGGCTGGCTTCACGACACAGGACCGGGCGCGCTGTCAGTTGATGGCGCGTTCCGTGGCACTGGTGGCCAACTGGTGGAACCTGTTCGTGCGGCTCGCCGATCCGGACCATCATCGCGAGGCGATCACCAGCCGGCCATTGCTGCTGACCGCGATCGGGCGGCAAACACAGCACGCCAGGCGCACCACCCTTCACGTCAGCAGTCCGCATGGACGACACCGGTGGGCGCGCCACGCCTTCACGCGCATCGCGGCATTCTTTACGACGTTGCGCCAAACTGCGGAGCAGTTGACCCCGCTTGACCGGTGGTACCGCATTCTCAGCCAGGCGCTGGTGAAGTACCTCCACGGACGGCAACTTGAGCCGCCACGACGAATTCAGGCTGACGCGGCCACAGCCATGGGTTGAAAAACATCCAGACAGTTTGGGCTGCTACAAGCCAACTGCCGGATTTAGGTTCATGGCGCATGGGGATTTCGCGTCGCGGCGGTTGACCAGCCGGACGCCGGACGAGCGCGACAGGATCATGGCCGCGCGCGACGCGTTGGCGGCGATCGTGGGGCAGGCGCCGCAGGGGTGGTGCGGGCAGGATTTCAATGAATCAGCCGAAACTCCCGCGCTGCTGACGGCGGCGGGGTTCGCCTACACGACGGATTGGGCCAACGACGACCCTCCCTTCCTGAACGGCCCTTACCATTGACCCATCCCCGTCATCCTCCGGCTTGACCGGAGGATTTGTCCAGGCACGGTGCCGCGAGAGATCCTCCGGTCAAGCCGGAGGATGACAAAGATGGGGGCATGGGTCAGCAATAAGAGCCGTTGGTATAATATCAACAGCCCAAAACATTGACACATTCCGTCATCCTCCAATTAAGCCGGGGATGACGGAGACAGGGCATGGGTCAGTCTCAAAGGCCGTTGGCATCAGTCCTTGGATTCAGGCGGACGGACTGATGTTCTGATTTACACGGAACAAATTATTCGGATCAAACTTCCGCTTCACCGCGACGAGTCGATTGAAGTTCGCGCCGTAACTCGCCTTGACACGATCCTCACCTTCATCGTCCGACATGAAGTTCACATAGCCACCGCCGAGATTATGAGGATGCACGCCCTCCCAGTAGCCCTTGGCCCAATTCTTCAGCGCGGCGGCCTTGGCGGGGTTGGGGTCGATGGCGGCGATCACCATGGACCAGGTAGCGTCGCGGGCGCCCCAGGCTGTGTCGCCCGGTTTGACCGCGTGCACCGCCTTGTCAATCGGGTAGAGGTGCATGAGCGACAGCTCGCTTGGCGTGTTGGCGGCGTGCCGCAGGTGCTCCTCGATCGCCGCGTCAGTCAGTTCGAGTACGAAATCACCTTTCCAATACCACTGCATTCCGGTCGGCAGCAATCCGTCGAACAGTCCTTGCAGCGCCGGGAACGGCATCTGACTCATCCAGTCGAGCAGTGGTGCGGGAAGCGCGCTCCGCACCGGCCGCATGGCCGCCTCGCCTTCCGCCTGTGTGCCGGTATAGCAACAAATCAGCGCGCAGATGCGTTTTCCCCAGATTTCCTCCGGGAAGGGCGCGGTTGATGGCACGGTTTTCAGACCGAGGAAAGCGCACAACTCCGGCGGCGCCTTGGGCAGGAAGTCCCGGTACCAGCGCATGATCTTGCCCGCCTGCGCCTGATCCCAGAAGATGGGTCCGGCATAAACCATGCTGACCGGATGCGCCTGGAACACGAAGCTGGTGACGACACCGAAATTACCGCCGCCGCCCCGCAGGCCCCAGAAAAGATCGGCGTTCCGTGTCGCGTTGGCGGTCACGAAGCCGCCGTCCGCGAGCACCACGTCAGCCTCGATCAGGTTGTCGATCGTCAGACCGTATTTCCGCGTCAGATAGCCTGATCCACCACCCAATGTGAGACCGCCAACGCCCGTTGTCGAAACGATGCCCGCCGGCACCGCGAGGCCAAAGGCATGGGTGGCGTGATCCATGTCGCCTTGCGTGCAGCCGGGTCCGACACGCACGAGGCGGGTCTCGGGATCGACGCGCACGCCTTTCATCAAGGAGAGATCAATGACAACGCCGCCGTCGCAACTGCCAAGCCCAGGACCGTTATGGCCGCCGCCGCGAATGGCGAGGAGGTGGCCGTTATCTCGTGAGAAATGCACAGTGGCGATGACATCCGCCACGTCCATGCAGCGAGCGATCATCAGCGGTTTCTTGTCGATCATGCCGTTGTAGAGTTTGCACGCTTCCGCGTAACCAGGATCGTCCTTTTGAATCAGGCCGCCACGCAAGCTCTGCTTCAGGGAAGCCATCGCCGGGTTTTCCATGGTGTCCTCCATTTGTTTTTCAGCGTTCAGCAAGTTGACCATAGCGCACTCATCTGTGTAGAGTGAATGCTCAGCCGTGCCAAAGTCTTGTTCAATCATCCGGAAATCCGCGCGCACCTGACATAAAGTCCTGATTGGTTTGCCGCGAATATGTAAGGAGGCCTGGGATGGAGATACTATCGGACGTTTTGCGTGCAATTCGATTAACTGGCGCTATCTTCTTCGACGTGGAGGCGAAGGCCACCTGGGTCGCTGAAACACCGGCGATGCCAAGGATCGCCAGCCTGGTCATGCCCGACGCTGAACATGTGATCGGCTTTCACGCGGTCCTGTCCGGCTCCTGCTGGGCGGAGTTGGGGGATGGCTCGGTGCCGCCAGTGCGGCTGAACGCGGGAGATGTGATCATCCTGCCTAGCGGTGTCCAGCACAGCCTGTGCTCAGCGCCCGGCATGCGCGCCGAGCCTGATCTCTCGTTGTATTACCGTCCGGCGGACCGGCCGCTGCCGTTTGTCCTGAAAACGGGGACCGGAGAAGCACCTGGAAGCGTCCGGTTCATCTGTGGTTATCTCGGGTGCGATGCGAAGCCGTTCAACCCATTGCTCGATGCCTTGCCGGATGTCATCCACGCGCGCGGCCAGGCCGACAGTCCAGGGATCGGGCAGTTGATCAGCATGGCCCTTGGGGAAAGCCAGTCCCGGCGCGACGGAAGCGAAATCATGCTGGCGCGGCTGAGCGAGCTTTTGTTCGTGGAGGTGCTACGAGGTTATGTTGACACGCTGGCGGACGACTCTCGTGGATGGCTCTCAGGCCTGCGCGACCGGCATGTCGGCGCGGCGCTTCGCCTGATCCACGGGCGCCCGACTGAAGCATGGACGCTGGAAGGACTGGCCCGGGAAGTGGGATTATCGCGTTCCGTCTTCGCGGAGCGTTTCACGCATTATGTTCACATGGCGCCGATGCATTATCTTGGGCGTTGGCGTCTGCAACTCGCCGCGCGTCTTCTTGAACGGCCCGGGGTCAACATCTCAGAGGTGTCGCAGAAAGTCGGATATGAGTCTGAGGCGGCCTTCAACCGGGCCTTCAAGAAGCTGATGGGTATGCCGCCTGGAGTCTGGCGCAAGAGCCGGGCACTGGAGAGTGCTGAAGCGCGGCCATCATGAACCGAGTTTCCCTTCACCAAAAATGATAACATATGATAGCCAGTCTGGAGCTGGATGGAATTGCGGTGAGCTGTGTTGTCACCGGGGATTCGGTTGGCGATTGCCCTGTTTGTCATGGCCATGACCGCCATCTTCTTAAAAAATCCAGATATGGACTTCCATCTTACGCCGGCACCCTCAAAAAAGCCGGCTTTCCGCTCCTCCGACAGAAGGGATGAGGCGGCTTTCACCGTGCCCGCGAGACAGCAGGTTTTCTCCCGATTGACGTGTGAACGAGACGCCGCCATGCCTTCCGGCGCGGCGGCATCTTCCGCGTCACAACACCGGACGCTTCCCCGTCCAGGGCGCGATTGTCTCGAACGCCGCCGAGGCTTGCAGCACGCCCAGATGGTCGAAGCGTTTGCCGACGATTTGCAGCCCCACCGGCAATCCGTCCGCCGTGAACCCGCACGGCACGTTGGAAGCCGGATTCCACGACACGTTGAACGGGTGGCAGAACTCGGCCCAGGAGACCCAGTCCCAGGGGTGGGCGGGCATGAGTTTTTCGGCCGGGAAGGCGGCGACGGAGACGGAGGGGGGGTGAGCAGAAAATCCCAGTCCTCGAACCAGCGGTGAATGTCGGCGATGTAGCGCATCTTGCAGCCGGAATAGAACGATCTGGAGTGCGTGTGGCTGCGCCACGTCTCGCCGCCGGTCTGGGCTGGGACCATCGCCGAGGCCTTCCGGACCCTGCACGCGGAGGGCGGCGCCGTGTTCAATCTGACGTTGCATCCCTGGATCGCGGGCCAGGCGCACCGCATCCGGTATCTTCGCGATGCTCTGCACGGCGTCTTGGGACTGCCGCGGGTCTGGCGGGCCACGACGGACGAGGTGGCGGCGGTGGCGCTGGCACAGTTGGGCGACGCACAACAATAACTGTTCCGTTTGGCGCACCGCCGCCACACCGCGTCATGGTCCGCGAAGGCGGGCCATCCACGACTTTGTCGAAACCGGCACCGGAAGGCATGGATGGTCCGCCTTCGCGGACCATGACGGCGAGAGCAGGTGTGTGTCCGGCAGACGGCTCGGTTATTATTGTGCGTCGCCTTACGATAGGCGCGTCAGGCTTTCCCCCGCTGCCGCCAGATCTGTTCCGCGTCCGCGTTGGCGGCCTCGATCCCCGGCGCCTGATTCGCCGCGAGCAGCGCGAGGCCGATGGTCGCGACGACGGTGGCGACGATCGTGGGCGGCGCGGTTTCGCCACGCCAGACGGCGGCCAGCAATTCGGGTGTATCGCCGGCGGGGGACAGTGGCGGCAGGCCGGGGATGGCGGGCAGCGCGATCTCTGTCCGGCCCAGATGGCGGTCCCAGAGCCAGCCGGTGGCGGGTTTCATGGGCACGCGTTCCGCCTCCCCGCCGCCGCCTTTCAGGACGAGCAGGCGGGGTTGGCCAAGGCGTTCGGCGACGCCGAGATGCACGGCGATATAGGGCGGGTGGAACACGCCATCGACGCTGGCCGGGGCGCCCGCGGGGTTGACCAGACGCGCGACGGTGTTGACCGGGGAGCGCAGGCCGAACAGGCGGCGCAGGCCAAGCAGTTCGTCCATGGCGGGGGAGATCGCGGCCAGCGGCAAATAGGATTATCCCCGGCCCCGTTGACGGCAATCACCTTGTGGTTGCCCCGCGTATCGATCGCATGGATCGTGACCCGGCTAATCAGCCCGCCTTTCAGCGCCCG
>JAYVCG010000599.1:0-3243 GCA_043750075.1 Acetobacteraceae bacterium
GCCGCGCTCCCGGACAAATCAAGCACCACGCCGCCCACATCGGATTTGTGCGTGACCGTGGCGGAGCGGATCTTCAGCGCCACCGCGCCGCCGATTTCCGCCGCCGCGCGGCCCGCTTCCTCGGGCGTGGCGACGGACAAAACCGGCACGACCGGGATGCCGTGCGCGGCGATCAGCGTCTTCACATCAGCGGAGTCCATCCACGGCCGCCGCGCGCCCGCGATCAGCGCCCGCGCCCCCGCTCCGTCCACCTCCGGCTCCGCGCCCTCTCCCTGGGCCGGCACACGCAGCATGAGGCGCTGGTTACGGGCGAACTCGGCCAGTTGGGCGCAGCCGGCGATGGCGCTTTCGATGGTGTCGAAGGCGGGGACACCGGCGGCGGCGAAGCGGGCATGGGCCGCCGCGCCCGCCTCGCCGCTCAGCCAGCAGGCCAGCAGGTTCGGCGGCCTGAACGCGGGACGTTTCGCCCAGGCGTCCAGCAGGCCGGAAGCGGCTTCGGGCGAGGAGGCGACTCCGGTGGGGCAATTCAGCGCCAGCACCGTGTCGATGCCGGGATCGGCCAGCAGCGCGGCCAGGGCGGCCTGATACCGTTGGGCGTCCGCGTCGCCGATGATGTCGATTGGGTTGGCGCGCGACCAGGCGGGCGGCAGGACGGCATCCAGCGCGGCGATCGTGCCCTCGGCCAGAGAGGCCAGGGTGCCGCCCAGATCGAGCCATGCATCGGTCGCCAGCACGCCAAAACCGCCGCCATTGGTCAGGATCGCCAGCCGCTCGCCCCGCCGGGGGCTGGCCGCGCGGGACAGCGTCTCGGCGGCGGAGAACAGATCGCCCAGACCGCGGACGCGCAGCAGGCCCGCGCGGCGGAAGGCGGCGTCGTAGACCGCGTCCGCGCCCGCCAGCGCCCCGGTGTGCGAGCGCGCCGCCGCCGAGGCTGCCGGATGCCGTCCCGACTTCACCACGATCACCGGCTTGCCGCGCGCCGCCGCCCGCGCCGCGCTCATGAACTTACGGGCGGAGGTGACGCTTTCGACGTAAAGCAGCACCGCCTTCGTGCCGGGATCGGTGGCGGCGAAATCCAGCAGATCGCCGAAATCGGCATCGGCCATGTCGCCAAGCGAGACCAGATACCGGAACCCCACGTCATGCGTGTGAGCCCAGTCCATCAGTGCCGCCGCGACCGCGCCCGACTGGGTGAAGCAGGCGATGCCGCCGTCCCGCACCGGGACCGGCCCGAAACTGGCGTTGACCCCGGCACCGGGGACCACCAGGCCCAGACAGTTGGGACCGATGATCCGCAGCAGCGTCGGGCGAGCGGCGTCGAGCATCGCCTGACGGCGGCGCATCCCCGCCTCGGCGCCACCCTCGCCAAATCCGGCGGTGATGACCACGGCTCCGGCGCAGCCGCGTTGGGCCAGGGCGGCGATCAGGTCCGGCACCGTGTCCGGCGGCGTGGCGATGATGGCGAGGTCCGGGTCTTCGGGCAGGGAGGCGATGTCGGGAAAGCAGGGCAGTCCGTCGATCATGGTCTCCCGCGGGTTGACCGGCATCAGCGTGCCGGTGAAGCCCGCGGCGCGCATGTTCGCCAGCACGAGATGGCCCACGGCGCGCGGGCGGGCGGAGGCGCCGATCACCGCCACGCGGCGCGGCGCCAGGACGCGGTCGAGGTTGCGGGTGGTCATGAAGTTCCTGGTCCCCTCAGATGAGTTCTGTCCCTGTTTCCCCACACCGCGGCCCGTTCATGCGAACCCATGGCCCCCGTCTCATCGTAACGCGGATGCCGAACGCGGCGCGACTGAAACCTTCCAGGTCCCCCCGCTCTGGACCCCCCGCGCCTGTTCAGCCCACACTGCCAGAACAAACGACAGCAGGAGACCACGCATGGCGGCACGTTTCACCGGACGCACGGCGGTGATCACCGGCGGCGTATCGGGCATCGGCGCCGGGATCGCCGCGCGCCTCGCCGCGGAGGGCGCACGGCTCAGCCTGTGGGATCGCGACTCAGCGGGCCTGGAAGCCTCCGGCGCCGCGCACACGGTAACGCTCGATGTCACCGACCCCAACGCCGTGCAGCGCGCCGCCGAGGCCACCGCCGCGGCCCTGGGCGGCATCGACATCCTCGTCACCTCCGCGGGCATCACCGGCCCGAACATGCCGACCTGGGAATACCCGGTGGACGCCTGGGACAAGGTGATTGACGTCAACCTCAAGGGCGTTTTCTACTGTAACCGCGCCGTCGTCCCCTTCATGCGGGCGAAAAACAGCGGGCGGATCGTCAACATCGCCTCCATCGCGGGCAAGGACGGCAACCCGAACGCCTCCGCCTATTCCGCCTCCAAGGCCGGGGTCATCGCCCTTACCAAATCCCTCGGCAAGGAACTCGCGGACACCGGCATCCGCGTCAATTGCGTCACCCCGGCGGCGGTCAAAACCCCGATCTTCGAGCAAATGACCCAGCAGCAGATCGACTGGATGCTGTCGAAAATCCCCATCGGCCGCTTCGGCGAAATCGATGAGGTCGCCTCGCTGGTCTTGTGGCTCGCCAGCGATGAATGTTCCTTCTCCACCGGCGGGGTGTTCGACATCTCCGGCGGCCGCGCCACGTACTGACTGACGGAGACTTCACCATGGATTCCGAAACCATCGGCTTCATGCCCGCCACGGAATGGGCGGCGAACATCCGCGCCAAGAAATTCTCCCCCGTGGAGGCGATGCGCGCCCTGCTTGACCGCATCGCGGCGCTGGAACCAAAAATCAACGCTTTCGCCCATCTCGCCGCCGATCAGGCGATGGACGCCGCCCATGCCGCCGAGAAAGCCGTCATGGGCGGCGAACGCCTGGGCCGCCTGCACGGCGTGCCAGTAACGATCAAGGACCTCGCCTGGACCAAGGACATGCCGACACAAAGCGGCAGTCTCTCCTCCAAGGGTTTCCAGCCCGCCGAGGACACCCCCGTCGTCCCCCGCCTGAAAGCCGAGGGCGCCATCATCCTGGGAAAAACCACCACCTCCGAGTTCGGCTGGAAAGGCGTGTCGGAAAGCCCGCTGACCGGCATCACGCATAATCCGTGGAAGCACGGAATGAACGCCGGCGCGTCCTCGGCGGGCGCGGGTGCCGCGGCGGCGGCGGGATTCGGGCCGCTGCACCAGGGCAGCGACGGCGCCGGATCGATCCGCATGCCCGCGGCGTTCTGCGGCGTGTTCGGCATCAAGCCCAGTTTTGGCCGCGTGCCCTATTATCCGGTCG
>JAYVCG010000600.1:0-6942 GCA_043750075.1 Acetobacteraceae bacterium
TCTGCTGAATGTCCGCAACCGCCTGGGTTCTTACGAGGGGGGCAATTCACGCGTCGTGGTGGGACGGGCCATCGCGACCGGCGACGGTCAGGAAGTGCCAACAACGGTACAATCAGGAAACGACGCCCCGCTGCGGATCGCCTGGCGGGTGTCCTTCACCACCGGCGCCCCCAGGATCGTGGACGTGAGCGCGGAGGGGATCAGCCTGCGCGTGACGCTGCGGGGCGATTTCACCTCCTGGCTGCGCCAGAACAGCGGCGATCTCGACGCGCTGTTCGCCGCGATGGAACGGATGATCGCGGGGTTGTGATCCGCGGGGCGGGAAACGCCAGCGGGCGAGATTGCGCGCGGCGCGGCCCGTGGCTAAACTACCAGTCAGTAGGAGGATTCATTCATGGACCTGCGCTTCACACCGCAAGAGATCGCGTTCCGTCAGGAGGTGCGCGCTTTCATCCGCGACAACCTGCCCGCGGACATTCGCGACAAGATGAAACTCGGGCACGGGCCGAACAAGGAAGACACCGTCCGCTGGCAGCGCATCCTCAACGCCCGCGGATGGGCCGCGCTGTCCTGGCCGGAGGAATGGGGCGGACCGGGCTGGACGGCGATCCAGAAGATGATCTTCCTGGAAGAAAACCAGATGGCGCCCGCGCCGGAACTGTCCTCGTTCAACATCACCATGCTCGGCCCGGTGCTGTTGCAGTTCGGCACCGAGGAACAGAAGAAGCGCTTCCTGCCGCGCGCGGCCAACCTCGATGATTGGTGGTGCCAGGGATTTTCCGAGCCAGGCGCCGGGTCCGATCTCGCCTCGTTGAAGACGGCGGCGAAGCTGGACGGCGATCATTACGTGGTCAATGGCCAGAAGATCTGGACCTCCACCGCGCATCAGGCCGACTGGTGCTTCGTCCTCGTGCGCACCAACCCGAACGCGGCCAAACGGCAGGAAGGCATTTCGTTCCTGCTGGTGGACATGAAGACGCCCGGCATCACGGTGCGCCC
The DNA here is from genome assembly GCA_043750075.1 of Acetobacteraceae bacterium. Classification (GTDB taxonomy): domain Bacteria; phylum Pseudomonadota; class Alphaproteobacteria; order Acetobacterales; family Acetobacteraceae; genus Rhodopila. Next base: position 1,000 of record JAYVCG010000600.1, read on the forward strand.
GATCATCTCCATCGACGGCAACCACCATCTGAACGAGGTGTTCTTCGACGATGTGAGGGTGCCCGTCAGCCTGCGCGTTCACGCCGAGAACAAGGGCTGGGACGTGGCCAAGTTCCTGCTTGGCAACGAACGCACCGGCATCGCCCGTCTGGGCAAATCGCGCGAACGGGTGAACGCCTCGGTGGACATGGCGCGCGAAGTCAACATGAACGGCCGCCCGCTGATCGCCGATCAGGTCTTCCGCCAGCGCGTGGCGCAGTTGCAGGTCGATATGAAGGCGCTGGAAATCACCCAGTACCGCGTCGTCTCCGCGCATGACAAGGCTGGGGGAGGAAAACCCGATCCGCTGTCCTCGGTGCTAAAGGTCAAGGGCACGGAATTGTTGCAGGCGACCACCGAACTCGCGATCGATGTCGCTGGGCCGATGGCCACGCCCATCTGGGCGGAGGAACTCGCCGCGATGAACGCGCCGGACGATCTGATGGAAGCGGGCAGCGCCTCCACCGGCAGCTATTTGTTCCTGCGCGCCGCTTCCATCTATGGCGGCACGAACGAGATCCAGAAGAACATTCTCACCAAAGCGGTACTGGGGCTGTAATGGACTTCGAACCTTCGGACGATCAACGGCTGCTGCTGGAAAGCGTCAGCCGGATGCTCGCGGACACGTACGGTTTCGCGCAACGCAAGACGTATCTGGCGCGGCCGGAAGGCCATTCGGCCGAGATGTGGTCGAAATTCGCCGAACTCGGCCTGCTGGGCCTGCCGTTCGCCGAGGAGCATGGCGGCTTCGGCGGCGGCGCGCAGGAGGTCATGCTGGTGATGCAGGCGTTCGGCCGCGTGCTGGTGCTGGAGCCGTTCCTGGCCACCGTCGTACTGGGCGGCACGGCGATCCAGACCGCGGGCAGCGCCGCGCAGAAACAGGCGCTGCTGCCCGCCATCGCGGAGGGCAGTCTGAAACTGGCCTTCGCGCACGGGGAGCGGCAGGCGCGCTACGACCTCACCGATGTCGTCACCACCGCGAAACGGAGCGGCGCCGGCTGGGTGCTGGACGGTTCCAAGACCGTGGTGTCGCAGGGGGAGGCCGCGGATAAGCTTATCGTCAGCGCCCGCACCAGTGGGGACCGTCATGATGAAGACGGGATCACGCTGTTTCTTGTCGATGCCAAGGCGCAAGGTGTCGCCCGCCGCGGTTATGCCACGCGCGACGAGACCCGCGCCGCGGATGTGTCGTTGTCGAATGTCCCGGTCAGTGACGCCGATGTACTGGGCGGGGTGGGCAAGGGTCTCGCCATCATCGAGCGCGTCGTCGAGGCCGGGATCGCCGCCACCGCCGCCGAAACGGTCGGCGCGATGGAGGCGATGAATGAGATGACCCTGGAATACAGCAAGACCCGCGTGCAGTTCGGCCAGCCGATCGGCACCTATCAGGTCGTGCAGCATCGCATGTCCGACATGTTCATGTCCCAGGAGCAGGGGCGGAGCATGGCCATGCTGGCCACCATGTCGATGGACAATCCCGATCCCGTCGAGCGGCGGCATGATTTCGCCATCGCCAAGGTGGGCATCGGCCAGGCTGGGCGGTATGTGTCGCAGAGCGCCGTGCAGATGCATGGCGGGATTGGCATGACCGAGGAATACGCGGTCGGTCATTACTTCCGGCGGTGCATGGTGATCGAGCGGCTGTTCGGCGATCCGGCGTATTATTTGCAACGCCTGGCCAATGAAATAAAGTAAGGCCAGGGCTCTGCCCTGGACCCGCCAAGGGCAGCGGCCCTTGGAACCACTCCATTGGAGCGCGGTCCAGGGACCGAGTCCCTGGTGGGAGGTCCAGGAGGGCAAAGCCCTCCTGGCGGGTCTGGGCGGAGCCCAGGTTCATTCCCCCATGGGCGGAGCCCAGGTTCATTCCCCCATGGGCGGAGCCCAGGTTCATTCCCCCATGGGCGGAGCCCAGGTTCATTCCCCCATGGGCGGAGCCCAGAGGCTACCCCCCCAGCCGCGTGATCCGCCCAGCGGTCAACCCGCCATCAATGACGAGTTCTGAGCCGGTCATGTGACTCGACTGATCCGAGGCCAGAAACAAAATACCGTTGGCGATCTCCTCTGCCTGACCGGGCTTCCCCATGGGCACCGAGCTGGCGGCGATCTGCTCCGGGTCCAGGGCCGCGTTGGCGCGTTGCGGGAGCTTGCCCCAGATCGGTGTCGCGATGATTCCCGGATGCACCGAGTTCACCCTGATGCCATCGTTCGCCTGCGCGCATTCCAGCGCCATCGACTTGGCGAACAGCCGCACCGCGCCCTTGCTCGCGCTGTACCCCGCCAGACCCGCCGAACCGCGTAACCCGGCCACCGAGGACAGCATGACGATGGAGCCGCCATTCCCGGCCCGGCGCATCGCCGGAATACAATACTTCACCGAAAGGAAAACGCCATCGACGTTGATCGCCATCTGCCGCCGCCAGTCGGCCAGCGACATCTCGATCGCCGGTCCCATGATGCCGATGCCCGCGTTGGCGACCAGGATGTCCAGGCGGCCAAAGTGTTTCTCGGCCGTGTCCACCACGCCGGGCCAGGCGGCATCGTCGGTGACATCGTGATGCACATAAACGCCGCCGATTTCCGCGGCCAGCGCCTGACCCGCCGCGTCGTCGAGATCGGTGAGAACCAGTTTCGCGCCCTCCCGCGCCAGCACGCGCGCGGTCGCCGCGCCGATGCCCGATGAAGCGCCCGTGATGATGCCCACGCGTCCGTCCAGTTGTCCCATGGTGGTTCCTCCCTTGCTGACGGCATTGCATCAGAGGGGAAGTGTCAGGGCAAGCGCCGCGACTCGCGGGAAAGGCCGGAGGGATGAAAGCAAGAATTTCAACCGCGGATGCACGCGGTTGAATTTTCTTTCTCTCCGCCCATGCCATCCTGTCCTGGTGGCACCGCATCGTGGCACGGGCGATGACTTTCCCTGGCGCCCCACGCTACACTCCGTTTAACGAACCTGAGGGAAACACCATGCTCCAAGGCAAATCCGCTTTGATCACCGGCTCATTGGGCGGGATCGGTTTCGCCACGGCGAAGGCCCTCGCGGCCCTCGGCTGCGACATCATGCTGAACGGTTTCGGCCCGGAAGAAACCATCGCCGCCCGCATCGCCGAACTCCAGACCCTCGGCGTGCGCGCCGCCCACCACAACGCCGACCTGCGCGACCCGGCCCAGATAGCGGCGCTGATCGAGGCCACCGCGCATACCCATGGCGGACCCGGCATTCTGGTCAACAACGCCGTCGTTCGTTACTTCGGCGCGGTGGAAAATTTCGCGCCCGAACACTGGGACGAGGCCCTGGCGGTCAACCTGTCGGCGCCGTTCCACACCATCCGCCTGTCGCTGCCCGCGATGAAGGCGAAAGGCTGGGGCCGGATCGTCAACATGGCCTCGATTTATGGTAAATTCGCGACGGTCAACCGGATCGATTACATCACGACCAAAACGGCGCTGATCGGCCTGACGCGGGCGGTGGCGGTGGAATGCGCGCGCACCGGCATCACCTGTAACGCGATCTGTCCCGGCACCGTGCTGACCCCGGCGATCGAGTGGCGGCTGCGCCAGGAAATGCAACGCGACGGCACCTCGTTCGAGCAGGCCGGGGAAACCTTCCTCGCCACCCGCCAGCCCTCGCGCCGCTTCGTCAAGGATGACAACGTGGCGGGGCTGATCGCCTTCCTGTGCGGCCCGCACAGCGGCGACATCAACGGCGCGGAACTGCCGATCGATGGGGCGTGGGTGGCGGGACGCTGAGGGCGAAGACGAGCCCTCGCGTCGCCTGTCACGAGACATCCGGCATCCGTGTGGCGCGCGAGGGAGAAAAACACACCACAAAGGCACGAAGACACAAAGATTGAACGCTTGTTGTGATGGTCGTTTCACTCATGTTTATTTCATCTGTCCTGGTATCGTCCCGGTGCGCTGGTAAAACTCAAGGCACCGCCGCCGTGTGGCGATCCCGTTGGCCCATGGCATGATGATCCCCGGCGTCATCATTTCGACGGTCTGGGCCTGATAGTTGCACTGCTCGATGGCCAGTTGATCGCGTGTCGTGGATCGGGCGTTTTCCTCGCGCCATTTCTTGTCGAACGCGGCGGTGTCTGCGTCAAATTTCGCTTTTTCTTTCTTGGTCATGGGCTTGGTAATGTCTACTCGTTGCGTTCGAGCGTTTCCAAATGCAGTTTCGGAATTAAGCGTATATGGGATATGAGCATCGTATCGAAGATTTTTAATCGTTCCTAATACATAATAACGATCAAGATATCCGGTTTTGCCCGCATCGGTGAAGCACACGCCGCGCGCCTCTCCCATGGCGAAGAAAGCCGGTTGAGTGGTGCAGAATGCAGGTTCGCCATCAATTGTGGCTGCGGCAAGTCGCGATCCAACAGGAACTGTCACACGATTGAAACCGAGCTTCGCATCAAAGGGCGCAATTGTCGTGGCGACTTCCTTTTGGGGATCAAGTTGAACGGAACCGAGGGCACACCCCGCCAGCGCCACCAGTAACGCCACCGCAATTCCTCGTTTCATCATCCCCTCCATCAAAGGCGGCGACATTCGCGCCGCTCGCGGAAAAGGTCAAATTATGCTCATGACTCAGGGACGCATTGCTTAGCCATGAGCGAAACAATTGTCACCGAACTCATTGTAGACGCCCGGCCCGCGCAAAAGGCGGCGGCTGACCATGCAGCCGCGATGCGCATGGCGGAGAACTCCGCTGGCCGCATGATCGCGGCACAAAAGGGAATCCAGGCGTTTTTCCAGTCATCTTCTTTGTGTCTTCGTGCCTTTGTGGTGAACATTCTTTTTGCCCCGCGACGCGCACGGACCACGCCATGAAGCCGCCCTGGCCCATCATGGCGAAACGGGACAGCATGGCGGCGTTGGCGGGTCCGCGGCACCCGTTGCGCCCAGGAGCGCGCCGGGGCAAGACTCAGCCTGACCACAAAGGAGCGTCAGGATGCACGAACAACACGTCAACATCACCACGAAGCACGGCGTCATGCCCTCCTTCGTTGCCTGTCCGGAGGGAACCGGGCCGTTTCCGGCGATCATCTTTTACATGGACGCGCCCGGCACGCGGGAAGAACTGCGCAACATGGCGCGGCGCATCGCCCGGCATGGGTATTTCTGCATCCTGCCCGACATGTACTACCGGCTTGGCACGGTGCGCTTCGATCTGCCGCGCCGTGATGACGGCATGTCGGCGGTGATCCGCGCCTCCATGAACAGTCTGACGAACGAATTCGTCACCGATGATACCGCCGCCATGCTTGGCTGGCTCGACGCCAATGACCGCGTGAAACCTGGACTTGTCGGATGTGTCGGCTATTGCATGAGCGGGCAGTACATCACCACCGTCTCGGCGCGCTTCCCGCACCGCATGGCGGCGGCGGCGTCGCTGTATGGCGTGAAGATCGTCACCGATCAGCCGGACTCGCCGCATCTGCTGCTGGATAAGATCAAGGGTGAACTTTATTACGCCTTCGCCGGGCACGATGCCGCGGTGCCGGATCACGTGATCCCGGATTTGAAGGCGGCGCTGGCGAAAACCGACGTGAGGAACACGATCAAAATCTTCCCCGGCACCCAGCACGGCTTCGCCTTCCCGGAACGTGCCGTCTACGAAACCATCGCCTCCGAACAAACCTGGGCCGACATGTTCGCCATGTGGGACAAACGGCTGAAGTAAGGCAGTCCGCCGCCTCGTCATCCCTCGTTTTCCGGGGGATGACGAGGCACGCATGAGGCTGGGCCTGGAAAGTCCTGACTTCAGAGAAACAGTCAGGCTGTCACGGAATCAGAACAGTGCTTCCCGTCGTCTGCCGGGCTTCCAGCGCGATATGCGCCTTGGCCGCGTCCTTCAGCGGGAAGCTCTGATTGACCTGGATCTTCACCGCGCCCGAACTGACG
>JAYVCG010000601.1:0-8853 GCA_043750075.1 Acetobacteraceae bacterium
ACGGCCGGGCAGCCGGATGCGGCCAGACAAGCTGGTACGAAAGGACGTGTGATGGGTCTGAGAACGAAGTTCAATCTGGTGCTGCTGGCCGCGTTCATCGTGGGCCTGGCGCTGGCCTCGGCGGTTTCCTACAAAATCGTCCACGCCAACGCGCGGCACGCGGTCATCCAGGAAGCCGCCATCATGATCGCGCAGGCGACCGCGATCCGCGGCTACACGGCCAAGGAAATTCAGCCGCTGCTGGCCGAGCAAATGAAAACCCGCTTCCTCCCCCACACCGTCCCCTCCTGGGCCGCGCAAACCAACCTGCGCGCGCTGGCGGGAAAATTCCCTGACTATGCCTACAAGGAAGCCACCCTCAATCCGACCAACCCCGCCGACCGGGCCACCGACTGGGAAGCCGACATCATCGGCCAGTTCCAGCGCAACGCCGCGTTGAAGGAATTCACCAGCACGCGCGACAGCCCGGCGGGGCCGATCCTGTCGGTGTCGCTGCCGATCCGCATCACCGACAAGAACTGCCTGCTCTGTCATTCCACCCCCGCCGAGGCGCCCGCCCCGATGGTCGATCTCTACGGCCCCTCCAACGGTTTCGGCTGGAAACTGGGGGAGATCGTCGGCGCGCAGATCGTTTCGGTGCCGATGCGGGTGGCGCTCGACCGCGCCAACGAGCTGCTGTACGTCTACATCGGCGGGCTGACGGCGGTGTTCGCGCTGACCATCCTGCTGCTGAACCTGCTGCTGCATTTCGTCATCATCCGCCCGATCCGCGAGATGTCGGCCATCGCCGGCGAGGTCAGCATGGGCAACAACGACGCCCCGGAATTCATGGCGCCGGGCAAGGACGAGATCGCCTCCCTCGGACAGTCCTTCAACCGCATGCGCCGCAGTCTGGCCAACGCCATGCGCATGCTGGAGTCCTGAACCGTGTCCGCCTCCCTGCCGTCCCACATCGGCCGCTATCGTGTGGAGCGGCTGTTGGGCCAGGGCGCCATGGGCATGATTTATCTCGCGCATGATCCGGTCATCGGGCGCAAGGTGGCGATCAAACTGGTGCGGACCGATCTGCTGGACGGCAAGAACCGCGAAACGTATCTGGAACGCTTCCGGCATGAGGCGCGGGCCGCCGGGCGCTGCGCGCACCCGAACATCGTCGCCATCTACGATTTCGCCGAGTGCGAGGGCAACCCGTTCCTGGCGATGGAATACATCGACGGCATCGGCCTGGGGGACGCGCTGGCGAGCGCCGGACGCTTCACGCCCGATCAGGCCGCCGCCATCATCGTTCAGGTGCTCGACGCGCTGGACGCCGCGCATGATTTAGGCGTTGTCCACCGGGACGTGAAACCGGCGAACATCCTGATCGCACGCGACGGGCTGGCGCGGGAAGCGCGGGTCAAGGTGACGGATTTCGGGATTTCCCGCATCAACACCTCGGAAATGACGATGGACGGCGCGGTGATCGGCACACCGGCCTACATGTCGCCCGAACAATGCCGCGGCGACAGCCTCGACGCGCGCAGCGACCTGTTCTCCACCGGCGCGGTGCTGCACGAGTTGTTGATGGGCAGACGGGCTTTTCCCGGCCGCACGATCGTTGAAATCACGCAGCAGATCCTGAACGGGGAACCGGCGGACCTCCCGGCCGGCGTGCCTGAAAGCGTTATCCGCGTCCTGCGGCGGGCGATGGAGAAAACCCCCGCGGCACGGTTTCCCTCCGCCAAGGCGATGGCGGACGCGCTGCGCCAGGCCATGGGCCAGGGCGGGAACCAAGGAGAGACTCAGGGCACGGACCAGACCGTACGTCAGGATGGACGCCAGAACGGCCCGGCGCGTGAACCCTTCCCCGTGGCGCCGCCCGCCCCGTTGGACGATGCGACGCTGAGCACCATCGAACGCATGCTGGCCCTGCGCATCGGACCGATCGCGCGGCATCTGGTGCGGGACGCCGCGAAACGGACCACCTCGCTGGAGACGGTGTGCGAAACCGTGGCGCGCGGCATCGACCACCCCGCCGAGCGCGAACGCTTCCTGGCCGAGGTGCGGAGCGGCACGCTGTCAGGCACCATGACGGCCTCCCGGCCGGGCATGACGTCCGGCGGAACAGTGCCGCGGGGCGGGACGGTGTTGTCCAGCGGGACGGCCATGTCTGGCGGGACAGCGGGCGGCCTTTCTGACGAGCAAATCGAGCGGGCCGTGCGCGCGCTGACCCTGTGCATTGGCCCGATCGCGAAGGTGCTGGTCAAACGGACCTTGCCCGGCGCCGGATCGGCAGCGGCATTGTGGGAAAAACTGGCGCCGCACGTCGAGAATGCCGCCGACCGGGAGGCGTTCCTGCGGCAACGCCCAGGAGGATGACGAAAAGAGCATTTCTTCTCCGGCATACTGGCGACATCGCCCAAAGTCGCCTTCAGGGAAATGTCCCGCCCGGCCGGCCCTCATCACCGGCGCGGCGCCACCGTCACGCCGCCAGATTCTCCGCCGCCAGCTTCTCCGCCACGGCCTTGCCGTGCAGTTCGGCGGCCTTCGCCTCCACCAGCGCGACGATGTGATCCACCATCGTGCCGCCGTCGATCGTGTGGTCGGTCTTGCCCGCGCTGTAGATCATGTGGCGGCCATTCCCTCCGCCCGTCACGCCCAGATCAGTCATCAACGCCTCACCAGGACCGTTCACCACACAGCCGATGATCGACAGCGTGAGCGGCGTTTCGATGTGCGCCAGCCGGTCCTCCAGCGTCTGCACCGTCTGGATCACGTTGAAGCCCTGGCGCGCGCAGGACGGGCAGGAAATCACCTTCACCCCGCGATGGCGGATGCCGAGGGTTTTCAGCAGATCCCAGCCGACGCGGACTTCTTCCTCGGGTTCATCGGACAGCGATACCCGCACCGTGTCGCCGATCCCGGCCCAGAGCAGCGAGCCCAGGCCAACCGCCGATTTGACGGTGCCCATGCGGCGCCCGCCGGCCTCGGTGATGCCGATGTGCAGCGGGTGATCGCAGACCTCCGCCAGTTGCTGGTACGCCGCCACCGCCAGGAACACGTCCGACGCCTTCACGCTGATCTTGAAGTCGTGAAAATCGTGCTGTTGCAGGATGTTGGCGTGATACAGCGCGCTTTCGACCAGCGCCTCCGGGTTGGGTTCGCCGTATTTCTCCAGCAAATGCTTCTCCAGCGAGCCCGCGTTGACCCCGATCCGCATCGAGCAGCCGTGTTCACGCGCCGCCTTCACTACCTCGCGCACCCGCTCATCGCTGCCGATGTTGCCGGGGTTGATGCGCAGGCAGGCGGCGCCACTCTCCGCCGCCTCGATCGCGCGCCGGTAATGAAAATGGATGTCGGCCACGATCGGCACGTTCACCTGAGCGACGATGTCCTTCAACGCCAGTGCGCTTGGCCGGTCGGGGCAGGAGACCCGGACGATATCGACGCCCGCCGCCTCGGCGCGTTTGATCTGCGCCACGGTGCCCGCGACATCGGTGGTCAGCGTGTTGGTCATGGTCTGCACCGTGATCGGGGCACCGTCCCCCACGGGCACCTTGCCCACATATACCCGCCGCGAGGCACGGCGCTGGATCTGCTGATAGGGACGATAGTTCATGCGGGATTCCCAAACGGTCCGGAGTGTGGCAACAGGCGTTTCAGAGGGCGCGCGGACAATTGCTTCAGACCGGCGCTTTCAGGCATCGTCGTTTCCTGGTCCCATCCGTCATCCCCCGGCCGCCCGCGTCATTCCACGGCCTCATGACAATCGCCCAAAACATTGATCTTTCCCGTCATCCCCCGGCCTGATCGGGGGATGACTCGCGTCACCCTGCTGGTTCAGACCCTCTGGTCAGGCCGCGGGGTCATCGTTTGATGAAACGTTTGCCGTTGGCATCACCTGATGCGACCATCCCCAATACCCCTTTACCGGAGGCTGCCTCACCGCCGGGTTGAAGCCGGGGTGACGGTGCCGGCTTTCAACTGATCCGGGTCCATCGGCACATTGCTGCGCACCGAGCCCGAGCCACCAATCGGCGGCGCCAGCGTGCCATCGACCAGGATCTCGGTCCGTCCGGCATTGCCCGTGGTCAGCAGCAGGTTGGGTTTGACCGGCACGGGGAAGGTCTCACCCGCCTTCATCACCTTGGACAGCAGCGTGGCGCCGCCCTTTTCCTTCACCTGCACCCAGGTATCGCCCGTGAAACGCAGCACCACCCGCGAGCCATCCGTGGCCGCCGTATCGGCTGATGTCGCCACGGAAGCCGGTTTCGGCGCCGGGTCGGAAGCACGCGGCGGAGGATTGACCGGCATCGCGAGCGCGGTGGTCGAAGGCCCGCTGACGGGAGCGGACGCCGCCACGGTGACTTCCTCGGGCGGCGCGGGCGGCGGGTCGGGCAGGAAAAGCGGATTGTCCGCCGCCGCCTGCCGCGGCTCAAACTGGTCGTTCTCCTCCACCCTGGGCGTTACCTTCGGCGGCACGGGGACGGGAATACGGCCATCGGGGCCAGGCAGCGCCTGCTCCGCGAGGGGCGCCAGACGGGCGGGCATGCGGGCGACCGTCTCAGCGGGCAATTTCCCTTCCCCGGACAGGCGATACCAGCCGGCATAGGCGCCACCCACGAGCACAAGACCGAGCAAGATCAACGCACCGGCGGGCAACCCCCGTTCCGGCACGGGAGTGGGAAACACCAGTTCGGTGCTTTTCACCATCTCCACGGCCTCGCCCTTGAAACGGCGGACCATTTCCTCCGGGTCGAGGCCCAGGGCGGTGGCGTATCCACGCAGGAAACCAAGGGCATAGACATTGCCCGGCAACTGGTTCAGCCGGCCGAGTTCCAGCGCGTCCAGATAGGCTGGCCTGATCCGCAGCATGGCGGCGACATCAGGCAAGGACCATCCCAGGCGTTCGCGGGCGGCACGCAGATCAGCTCCGGCGCGTGGCGCGTCCGAGCCGTCCGGAAACGTTGTCTCGCTTCTCAACAAGGAAGCCCCGTTGACCGTTTTTAACGACATATCTTCTCGCGGCACGATGACTCCGCCTGTTCCATCTTCGGACCTGTTAAGACAACCGGCTGGCTCGAATGAGCGTCACTGATGACCAGCCTTCATTCGAATATGGCCGTGTCTAAACCAGGTTGCCGTCTTTTGCCAACCACCCCAGCCCAAGGTGGCCGCGATTTCACTTCCGCCCGGCTTTGTTGTGACCCGCTCTGTCATGCCTGCCTCTGATCACATCAGATTCCGGGCCATGCCCGACTCCGGGTTTCATCCGTCTGTCAGCAGGGGCCAAAGCGCATCGGCGCCGCGCGCGCAGGCATACGCGCCCACCTTCGCCGCCCATTCGGGATCGCCCCCGAACTCCTCCCGCCACGACCACAGCCGCCGTGTCGAGAGTTGCAGCGCGTATTCCTTGGTGAAACCGATGGCGCCATGCACCTGATGCGCGATCTCGCAGGCCAGGGTCGCGGCCTCGCCCACGCGGGTCTTGGCGACGGCGATGAGGAACTCCTCGCGTTCCGGGCCGGTCACGGACAGGCCCTGAATGCCCAGATTGGCCGCCGCCACCGCCGCCGCGGTCTGGCCCGCGAGCACCGCGAGGTTCTGCTGCACCGCCTGGAATTTGGAGATCGGCCGCCCGAACTGCTGTCTTTCTTGCGCGTAGGTGACCCCGAGATCGAGGGTTTTTTCCACCGCCCCCGACATCATCGTGGCCCGCGCCAGGGCACCCCGGCGGTACAACGCCGCCCGCGACACGCCACCTTTGACCGGAGCCGCCTGATCCGAGGACAGACGCGTATCGTTGAAGGTCAATGTGTCCCGCGACTCGCTGGCGATGTTTTTCCCCCTGGCGATTTCGGCGCCGCCGGTGCCGTCCAGCGTTACCACCATCTCCCCGTCCGGGCCATCCACGACCAGCACGGACCGGGTCGCGAACGACGCGTAAGGCAGGCGCGAGGCCGTGCCGGACAGACGCCAGCCATTGCCATCGCGCCGCAGCGTCAGCCGGTCGGCCGCGCGCACCGGGCCGACCGTCATCGGACCATCGCTCGTTTCCAGGCCACATGTGGCGGCTGCCCATCCGGCGAGCATGGTCTCGGCGAGGGGAATGGGCGCCGCGTGGCGTCCGGCGACCCGCAGGGCCGCGAACAGATCGGACCATTCGGCGTCCGCGCCGCCTGCCGACTCGGGCAGCGCCGCCAGCGGCAGGCCGGTCTCCGCCACCGCGTCCCACAGGCCTTGCGCGAAGACGCCGGTTTCCGCGGCGTCGATGATCTGTTTGGTGCATTTGTCCTCGAACAACCGGCTCATGCTTTCCAGCAGCATCCGGGTTTCGTCGCGAATGGCCATCGTTCTTGTTCCCTCTTACCGCAGCCCAAGCCCGCGGGCGATGATCCCGCGCAGAATTTCCCGCGTGCCGCCCTGGATCGAGAAGCGCGGCGCGTTCATCGTGGAGCGGGCGATCATCGACGTGTAGAGGTCGATCGCCTCCAGTTCCGGCTCGGTGGGAAACAATTGCCGGGCCACCACCGGAATGTCCTGCTCGTAACGCGTGCCGAGATCCTTCACCACGGCCGATTCGTTGTTGGGATTGACGCCTTCCTGTAACATCCCGGCGATGGAGACCGACATGCTCCGCAGCGTCGCCAGTTGGGCGATGAGTTTTCCCAACGCGGTGGCGGTGGCTTTATCGGGGGTGGGACCGGCCATGCGGAGCATTTCGCGCAGCATCTGGAACAGCACCAGGAAGCGGTCGGGGGCGCTGCGCTCGAACGACAATTCGCTCGTCACCTGGTTCCAGCCGTTGCCTTCCTGGCCCAACAGGCGGTTATCGGGGACGAACACATCCGTCAGGAAGATTTCGTTGAAGTGATGCTCGCCCAACAGGTTGATCACCGGGCGGATGTCGAGACCGGGAGATTTCAGGTCCAGCAGGAACTGCGTGGCGCCCGCGTGACGGTCGGGTTCCTCCTTGCCGCCGTCCGACATCTTGCAGAACAGGATGGCGTAATCGGCGAGATGCGCGTTGGAGGTCCACAATTTCGTGCCATTGATCTTGTAGCCGCCATCGACCTTCACCGCCCGCGTGCGGGTGCCCGCGAGGTCGGAACCGGAATTGGGCTCGCTCATGCCAATGCAGAACGACATCTCGCCGGCGGCGATGCGGGGGAGGAAGTAGTTCTTCTGCTCCTCGGTGCCGAAGCGCAGCATGTTCGGGCCGCTCTGGCGGTCGCCGGTGTAATGCGCGGACAAGGGGGCTCCGGCGACCAGCATTTCCTCGATCAGCACATAGCGTTCGAAGGCGGTGCGTTCATGGCCGCCGTATTGTTTCGGCCAGGTCATGCCGATCCAGCCCTTCTTCCCCATGGCGCGGCTGAAATCGCGGTTGAAGTCGCCCTTGGAGAAGCCCATCAGGTGCTGGTGCTCCTTGATGAACGCGCGCACTTCCTTACGGATTTCCAGTGCCTCCGGCGGCATTTCCACCGGGTCGAAGCGGAACATCGGTGTGGCCATTGTCGCGTTTCCTCTACTGGCTCGTTTTGAACCCCTTGAACACATGGGGAATGCGTTTGATGTCGGTGACGAGTTCGCGCATCAGACCGGCGGGCGTTTCCGGCGGGAAATGCATGTCGATCGAGTCCGCGACACCGCCAAACCGCGCCTCGATCGCCGCGGGCAGTGCCGCGAAGGTGCCGCAGGCGGCGAAGATCCGCACCACGTCGTCGGAAATCTCAGCCCCCATCTTGTCCCACTGGTTCGACACGGACATGCGGTGCAGTTTCAGGCCGAGATCGCCCAGACCATGCATTTCCAGGATGGGCAAATAAGTGCGGGTGGAGCCATAGAAGCCGATGCGGTCGCGCGCCTTGTCCATTTCCGCCGCGACGGTCTGTTCATCCGGGCCGGTGCAGACGAAGCCGCCGCCATGGATGTCGAAATGCTCCCGCGCGCGGCCGCCGCGGCGCATGCCCTCCAGCATCTGCGGCATGCAGACTTCCTCCAGGTATTTACGCGAGCAGATCGGATGCAGCCGCACCCCGTCGGCCACCTGTCCCGCGACCCGCAGCATCGCGTCCCCCACGGCGGCGATGGTCACGGGGACCATCGGCAACCCCGTGGGCTCCGGCGCGAAAGCCGGGGTCATCAGCGAGAGTTTATAGTGCGGGCTGTCGAAATTCAGCTTTTCACCGGTTTCCCAGCAGCGCCACAACGCCCGCAACGCCCGCACGTAATCGCGCAACCGCGGCGCGGGCGGGGTCCAGGCGATGCCGTACCGGCGTTCATTGTGTCCCTTGACCTGCGAACCCAGACCCAGAACGAATCGCCCGTGGGAATTGGCCTGCAAATCCCAGGCGGTGTGCGCCATTACCGTGGGTGAGCGGGGAAACGCGATGGCGACCGAGGGGGTCAGTTCCAACCGCTCCGTCGCCAGGGCCGCGAGCGCCAGTGGGGTGAAGGGATCGTGCTTCAGTTCGACGCTCATCACGGCGTCGAAACCGGCTGCCTCCGCCGCCCGTGCCGCCGGAGCCGCGTCGCGCCAGTGTTGGAGTGGCAGAATGGTGAAGACCCGCATTGGTTCAGCCGCGTGCCAGGCGGCGTTCGACGAATTCCAGCCGGTCCTGGCCCCAGAAAATATCATCGCCGATGACGTAGGATGGGGCGCCGAACACGCCGCGTTCCAGGGCGGCCCTGGTATCCGCCTCGCGCCGCGCGGCCCATCGCGGGTCGGCGCCGAGTTTCAGTACGGCGTCAGGGTCGAGGCCGCATTCGCGTATCAGCATGGCCATCGTCTCAGGCTCGCCCGCGTTGAGTTCGCGCTGCCAGACACCCTTGAGGACGGCGTGCGCCAGTTTGATCGCGGGCGCGTCGCCC
>JAYVCG010000602.1:0-2668 GCA_043750075.1 Acetobacteraceae bacterium
CCCCTTAACCCTTCCCGCCGATACTGACCGGTATCGCACCGGGGCTTCCGCATGCCGCTCATCGTCCGTTTCATCCGCGACCGTCCCATTGGCCAAAAACTGGGCGTCTCCATCCTGGGCGCGCTCGTCCTTCTGGGCAACGTCGCCTGGTTCGCGCTCGACCGCATGGAGGCCCTCGGCCTCCTGCAGGATGGCGTCACGGCCCAGGTGCTGGCGGAACGGCGGGTGCGGGAGAGTTTGCCCGCCGCGATGGAACTGCGCGTCGTCAGCGAGGGGTTGCCCCTGCGGCAAACCGTGGCCCAGGTGACGGCGGCGCGGGAACGGGCGCGACAGCAGCACGGTCTGGCGCGCGACGGGATGACGCGCGCCCGTGAGGGAGCGGCGCACGAGGCGGACCGGGCGTTGCTGGATCAGGCCATCGCCAGCCTCGACGCGACGCTGGAGGTGGTGGAGCGTCAGGCGGCGTTGCGGCGGGAGATGCTGACGGGCCGGCAGAAGAACCTGTTCCTGGCGCGCGCCACGTTCGAATCGGCGCTGAATACCCTGGCCGCCGAGGTCGCCGCGGGCGTCACGCTGCGCACCGGCGTCGAATCGGTCCGGGAAGGCAGTGCCATCGCCGCCGCCGAGGGCACCGGCGCCGGGACGAAGGAACTCGCCGCCTACCGCCTGGCGATGAGCCGGATCATTTCGGGCGCGGTCATGTTCATGGCCACCGCCAACGGCGCCGCCGCGAACGATGTCCGGGACTCCGCCGCCCAGGCGGAGCAGGCCATGGCCGCGCTGCTGGCCAGCGAAGCCCCCGATACGGTGAAGGCCAGCGCCGGCGTCGCCGCCACCCTCGGCCGGGGCATCAACCGGGCGGCGCTCGACCTGCTGGACCAGACCCAAAGGCTGGAAACGCTGCGGACCGAGGATGTCGCGCGCACCAGCCAGGCCATGCAATCCGCCGTGGACGCGGTGACCCGTTCGTTCAGCGCGCGGGTCAGCGCCGCCTCCGCCCTCGCGGCGCTGGAACGGGAGGAGACGGGCTGGACCATGCTCCGCTTCATCGGCGGCGTGACGGTGCTGATGGTGGTGATGGGTGTGGTTTTCACCCGCCTGATCGCCGGACCGATCAGCCGTCTGGCGCGGGCCGTCCAGGCCATCGCCGGGGGCGAGACCAGCCGCCCGGTCGAGGGCGCCGATCGCCGCGATGAGGTGGGACGCATGGCCGCGGCCGTGGAGCGCCTGCGCGGCGTGATGCGCGAGGCCTTCGTGCAGGCCCAGATGATCCAGGAAATCCCGGTCGGCGTGATGACCGCCGAGGCCGCGGGCACGCATCGCATCCAGTATCTGAACCATGAGGCGAAACGGTTGATGGCGATGATCGCGGCGCATCTGCCGGTGCCCTCCGGCGTGCTGGAAGGCCAGGACCTCGCGGTGTTCGAGCACGCCTGTGGTCAGAAGCTGATCGTCGCCGATCCCGCCGCCCTCCCGCATCGCGCCCGCCTCACCCTGGGCGGGGAAACGCTGGAGTTGCGGATCTCGGCGCTGCACGATCAGAACGGCGCCTATGCCGGACCGATGGTGGTCTGGCACCATTTGACGGCGCAGACGCGGCTGGCGGCGCGGTTCGAGCAAAGCATCGGCGCCATCGCCCGTACCATGGGCGACGCGGCCGGTGGGATGCGCGACGCCGCCCGGAGCATGAGCGACTCCGCGGGCGAGGCCAGCCAGCGCACCCTGGCTGTCACCACGGCGTCGGAGCAGGCCGCCAGTCACGTCGCCACGGCGGCGGCGGGGGCGGAGGAACTCGCGGCCTCGGTCGCTGAGATCGGCCGTCAGGTGGCGGAATCCTCGCATATCGCGGCCCAGGCGGTGAAGGAGGCGCGGGCGACGGATCATTCCGTGAGCGGGTTGAGCGAGGCGGCGGGCAAGATCGGCGCGGTCGTGGAACTGATCGGCGACATCGCCGCGCGCACCAACCTGCTGGCGTTGAACGCGACCATCGTGGCGGCGCGGGCGGGGGAGGCGGGCAAGGGCTTCGCCGTGGTGGCGGCGGAGGTGAAGACCCTCGCCACCCAGACCGCGAAGGCGACCGAGGGCATCACCGCGCAGATCGCCTCCATGCGCGGGGCGACGGATCAGGCGGTCGCGGCGCTGCGCGGGATCGGCGGCACCATCCAGCGCATGAACGAGATCGCCGTCGCGATCGCCGGCGCGGTCGAGGAACAAGGCGCCGCGACCCAGGAAATCGCCCGCGCGGTGCAGCAGGCGTCCCAGGGCACCGCCAAGGTGAACGGCAACATCGGCGTGGTGAGCGGGGCGGTGGCCGATACCGGTCAGCGGGCGGGCGCGGTGCTGGACGCCGCCACGGAACTGATCGGACAGGCGGACGAACTGAAGGCCGAGGTCAGCCGGTTCCTGGAGGACATGCGCCGGGCGGCGTGAGGCGGTGTCCGCCGCGTCACTGATCCAGCCAGATGTCCTCGAACCGGTAGCCGTTGTAGGAACTGTTCACCATCGGGGTGAACCCGTGGACCCTTGGATGCCAGCAGGTGCCGCCGCGCATGTGGACGATGATCGGGCGGGCCACGTCGTCCTGAAGCTTGTGGTCGATGTCCCACACCATGCGTTTGCGCTTTTCCAGATCGACCTCGGACGATTGCAGTTCGAACTGTTTCTCCAG
>JAYVCG010000603.1:0-11166 GCA_043750075.1 Acetobacteraceae bacterium
GCATCGGTTTCCGACACACCGCGCATGGCGCCGGTCAGGACGATCTTGTCCAGGCCATGCGCCGCCAGACCGCGCAGGCGATCGGTGACGCGGGCGGGATCGCCAACGACAGCGAAACGATCGATGAAGTCTTCCGTCAGCACGCCAGCCTGACGGGAATCGCCACGGGTATGGGCGCGCATGTCGTAACTGTCGTGCAAATCGCGCAGCACCGCGCGGTCGCTGTCGGAGACCGGACCCGCCGCCGTGCCGTGCATGACGTTGAAGCGGGCGAAGGTGGTCAGGCTGCCGCGCACCAGGTTCCGGGCCGTGGTCAGATCGTCGTGGCAGGCGGCGTTGATATAGGCGCCGAACGCGATGCCGTCCGGGTCCAGACCGGCCTTGGTCCGTGTCTCCCGCGCCAGCGCGATGCCCCAGGCGAGGCGGGCCTCGTCAGCGCCCAACGCGAACATGATCCGGTCGGCGTGGAGGGCGGCGATGGCGATGACGCGGGGACCGCTGGCGGCGGCCTCGACCGGCACCAAATCCGTGCCTCCGGTGAGCCAGCCGATCTGGCTGGCGGGCGGGGCGTCGGCGAGTTCCAGTTCGGACATCGGCGGGGCGATGCTGGCGGGGATGTCGATTTCGTCGAATGGCACCGCCTCGCCGCGCAGATAGAGGCGCAGGTGGCGCAGATACCGTTCAAACGATCCCAGCCGCGACGGGCCTCGCCCGAGATGCGCGAGGGCGGAATCGCCACGGCCAATGCCCAGATACGCGCGGCCATTGGACAGGCGCTGGATGCTGGCGATGGAGCAGGCGGTGACGGAAGCATGCCGCGTCACGGTGTTCGTGACCCCGGTGGCGAGGCCGAGGGTTTTCGTCGTGGTGGCGGCCATGGCGAGGGCGACGTAGGGATCGCCGGACAGGTTCTGCGAATCGACGACCTGGAAGCCCGCCCACCCGGCATCCTCCAGTTGCTTCGCGGTGCGCGCGCTGGCGCGGGGGGAGGCGACGCCCGTGGTCCAGAGTTCCATTGTGCGGTTTCCTTTCTCCGCTATGCCGTGCGCCGCGCGCCGGTCAGCTTGTTCCACGCCGCGCCCGCCAGTCCTTGCGG
Organism: Acetobacteraceae bacterium; assembly: GCA_043750075.1. Classification (GTDB taxonomy): domain Bacteria; phylum Pseudomonadota; class Alphaproteobacteria; order Acetobacterales; family Acetobacteraceae; genus Rhodopila. Next base: position 1,097 of record JAYVCG010000603.1, read on the forward strand.
CAGGAAGATGATGAACAGCACCAGCAGCATGCCGTACACCAGATTGTCCCACCCCAGCGCGCCGGTGCCGAAGAAGATACGCAGTCCCTCAGCCAGCAAAATGGTGATGATGGCCCCCACCGTCGGACCGGGCAGCACGTAAATCCCGCCCACCACGGCGGCGAACACCATCTGCAACGACACGCTGATGCCGCTGACCGTGTCGGGCGAGATGAACATTTGGTACTGGCAATAAACGCCTCCGGCGGCGGCAGTCATCGCGGCGCTGAGGGCGGTGACTTTCAGTTTCTCCGCCGTGACGTTGACGCCCGCGGCCCCGGCGGCGTCCTCGTCCTCGGCGATGGCTTCCAGGGCGTAGGCGATCATCGAGCGGTCGATCCACCAGCGCACCAGCAGGCCCGCGGCCCAGATGCTGAGGGCGATGTAGTACCAGGTCAGTTTGTCGCTGAACTGAAAGGCCAGGATGCCGCTGCCATCCCGCACCCGCTCCGGCGTGTAGCCGAGGGAGCCGCCGGTGATCTCGCGGCTGGCGGTGGCGATTTGCAGCACGATGGCGCTGAGCGCCAGCGTGACGAGGGCAAAATAATGTCCGGTGATACGAAACCGCGAGCACGGCCAGGCGACCAGCAGCGCCAGCGCCACCGCCACCGCCATGGAGATCGGGATGCCGATCCAGGGCGTGAGGTGCAGATGGTTCCACAGCAGGGCGCTGCCATAGGCGCCCACGCCCATGAAGCCGCCATGTCCGAGCGAGACCAGACCGAACCGCCCCATCACGGACCAGGACGTGTAGGCGAACGACCAGATCAGCACCACGATCATCAGGTGCAGAGGATACGGCGCGTGATACACCAGCGGCAGCGCGATCAGCGCCGCGGCGGTGAGGAAAAGCAGGGCGCGGTTCATGTGTTTTTCGCCAGCAGGCCGCTCATGTGTTCCTCGCGAGCAGGCCACGGGGGCGGATGAACATCATGACGATGAAGAACACGAACGCGAAGACATAGCCCCATTCGAGGTCGAGGTACAAACCGCCGATCGAGATGATCTCGGCGAACACGAACGCCGCGACGAAGCCGCCGATCATGTTGCCGAGGCCGCCAAGCACGCAGATCATGAAGGTGATCGGGCCGAAGGTCAGGCCGATGAACGGATGCACGTCGTATTGCAGCACCAGCAGGCAGGCGGCGAGGCCCGCGAGACCGCCGCCGATGGCGGAGGTGACGAGATAAATTCTCCGGCTGTCCACGCCCATCAGCGGCATGATCTGGCGGTCCTGCGCGATGGCGCGGATGGCGGTGCCGGTGTAGGTGCGGGAGAGAAACAAATACACGGCGACCATGCCCGCCAGCGCCGTGCCGAACGCCAGCAGGCGGGCGTAGCTGAGGAACATGCCAGAGATTTCGATCACCGGCATGCGGATGCCGAGATTGCGGAAGTCGATGCCGAACATCACTGTCGCCAGGGCCTGGAGCACCGCCAGCACGCCGCCGGTCGCGAGGAGCTGGTTGATGGGGGCGGCGTTCAGCAGCGGCGCGATGACCAGCAGGTGCAGCAGGACGCCCATCGCCGCGACCAAAGCGATGGCCAGGGGGGCGGCGAGGAAGAACGGCACATGGTAGACGGAGACCAGGTAGAACATGCCGTACATGCCCATCATGATCATTTCGGCATAGCAGATCCACACGACGTCGATGACGCCGAAGATGAGGTTGAGGCCGAGGGCGAGGAGGGCGAGGACGCCGCCGAGGAGGATGCCGTTGATGGCGGCTTCGAGGAGGTAGATGTCAAACATCGGCGGGGTTTCCCCCAGTCCCAATGGAGTGGTTCCAAGGGCAAGCCCTTGGCGGGGTGTGGGGCGGCGCCCCACGGCTTTCACACACCAAGATACGCCTCCTTGATCATCTCACTCCGCATCAACTCCGCGGCGGTGCCACTGGCCCTGATCGTCCCCGCCTCCAGCAGATACGCCCGGTCCACCACCTTCAACACCTGCCGCACATTTTGTTCCACGATCAGCACGGTCAACCCGCTGGCCCTGATCCGCTCCACCAGCCCGAACACCTGCTGCACCACCACGGGCGCCAAACCCGCCGACGGCTCATCGAGCAGCAACAGCCGAGGCTCCGACATCAACGCCCGCCCAATGGCGCACATCTGCTGCTCCCCGCCCGACATGGTGCCGGCGAGCTGATCGCGCCGCTCCTTCATCCGCGGAAACAAATCGTACACGAAATCAAGCCGCTGGCGGAACTTCGCGCGCGCGGCGGGAATATAGGCACCCATGCGCAAATTATCCTCGACCGTCATGCGCGGAAACAACCGCCGGTTCTCCGGCACATGCGCGATGCCAAGCTCCAGGATGCGATGCGCGGGCGTTGCCAGCAGATCGGCGCCCTCCATGCTGATCCGCCCAGAGGTAGGACGGATCAGACCCGAAATGACCCGCATCAGCGTGGTCTTGCCGGCGCCATTGGGGCCGATCACGCCAATCGCTTCCCCGGCCTTGACCTCCAGCGACACGCCGAACAGCGCCTGGAACGTGCCATACCCGGCGGCGATATCACTGAGCGACAACATCAGTGCCGCTCCGCCGTGGCGGCCTGCACGGCCTCCGCGTCGGTGCCGAGATAGACCTCGACCACACGCGGATCGCTGACGACCGCGGCGGGCAGGCCCTCGGCGATTTTCTCGCCATGGTCCAGCACCATGACGCGATCGACCACGCGCATCAGCACGCCCATGATGTGTTCGACCCAGATGATGGTGATGCCAAGCTCGGCGCGAATGCGGCGCAGCATGTCGGCGGCCTGATCCATTTCGTGTTCGTCCAGACCACCCAGACTCTCATCGGCCAGCAACAGTTTCGGTTGCGTGGCGAGCGCCTTGGCCAGTTCCAGTTTCTTGAGGCCAGCGGCGCCAAGTCCGCCAATGTCCGTATGCCGGTCGATGGGCAGTCCGACCATGGCGAGGGCTTTTTCCGCGGCCTCGAACGCTTTCGCGCGGGAAGGCTGGCCTTGCCCGTAATACCCCGCCAGCGCGACGTTTTCAAAAATGCTCAGGCGCTTGAAGGGACGCGGAATCTGGAAAGTCCGGCCAATGCCTTTGTTGATGATACGATACGGTGGCAGCCCGCCGATCTCCTGACCCTGAAAAAGAATCGTCCCTCCACTGGGCTGCAACGTGCCGGACAGCATGTTGAAGATGGTGCTCTTGCCTGAACCGTTCGGGCCGATCAGGCCGAGGATCTCGCCCTGATCGACACGGAACGATACGTTCGAGACGGCGGTGAACCCGCCGAATCGTTTGATCAGTCCTGAAACTTCCAGCACGGGCGAGGGATCACTTCACAGCGTAGGGAGAGGTTTCGGGCAGCTTCAGCACCGGCGGGCGCTGCTGCAACGCCTGTGGCCAGACCACGTAACTCTTGTCGTCCACGTACTGAATGACGACCGGATAGGCGCGGCTGTTCTGACCGGCCATCACCGCTGTCTCCGGCTCGAACTTCGCGCCAAAGCCAAGCATCGTGCCGCCATCGGGAAGGTCCACGTCGAGGGCGGCCTTGCGCAGCGCCTCGGCGTCGATGCCGCCATAGACCTTGATCGCGCGCGGCAGCACGTGATTGAGGAACAACCAGGTGTTGGAGGCCGCCATGCCAACATGGGCGGAACGGATCACCGTCTCCGGCCGGGCTTTCTGATACGCCTCCCCAACCATCTTCACCAGCGGCACCAGATCGGGGCGCAGCGCCTCGGGCTTCACGTCCCAGATCGAGATCGGATCGACATCCATGAAGAAATTGACATCGTTGCCGGCACTGGCTTTCAGTTTGGTGTAATCGGTATAACCCGCGCCATGGCCGATCAACGCCTGGAACCGCAGCCCGCCCTCACGCGCCTGGCGCAGGAACAGGCTGATGTCGGGATTATAGCCGGTGTGCAAAATGACATCCGGACGGGCGCGTTTCAGTTTCGTCACGAGCGACGACAAATCCGGCGAGCTGACCGAATAGCCCTCCTTCATCACAACACTCAGCCCGCCCTTGGCGGCGCCTTCCGAATTGCCGCGCGCGACATCGACACCGTAAGCGCCATCCTCATGGATGATCGCGACGCGCAGATCCTTGGGCTCCTTGCCGAACGCTTCCTTGGCGTAATGGGTCAGCATTTCCGTCGAGGCCCGTCCCCACAGCGTGCCATAAGGCTGCGCGCGGAACACGTATTTAAAATGCCGGTTTTCCAGCACCGGCGCCGCGATGCAGGTGGTGATCCACATGAATTTCTTGAACTGCTCGATGCGCGCCGCCGCGGGCACGCATTCGGCGGAGGAATAGAAGCCAAGCAGCATGTCCACCTTTTCCTGCTCGATCAGGCGGACGGCCTCGTTGATGGCGATGTCGGGCTTGCTCTGCGCGTCAGCGTAAATCGGTTCGATCTTGTATCCCTCAACGCCGCCCTGGGCGTTGATGTAATCGATCATGATCTTGGCGCCGAGGTAATGCAGATCGGACCCGCCACCCGCGAACGGACCGGTCAGATCGTAGACGACGCCGATCCTGATCTTCTTTTCCTGCGCCAGGACCGGCGCCGAAAGCACCGCTCCCATCGCCAGCGCCGCCACGAGGTATGCCAGCCCGCGTCTGAACATCGTCTTCCCCCTGCTTCATCCCGGTTGACCGGGTCATCACGCGTTATGCGGACCCGCGCCGCCCATGGCAAGGCCCGGTTTATTTACGCTGCTCCTGATACCAGTCGCGGTCCCGCATCCAGGGCGCGCGGGAGTTGCGGAGCAATTCATTGGAATCACCCGTGTTGGTCCAGCGCGGCTTCGCGCCCGCGCGAATGAGCCGGTACACCACCGTGTTGCGGTTCCCCGTCACGTCGATGGAGGCATTGGGCGGCACATACACCACCACATCGTTACGTGACCCGGTGATCCTGATCTGACGGCACGTCCCGTCCAGCGTGATGTCGCGGCGGTCCCCATCGATTGAGACCGGTTGCGCGGGACAGGTGAAAGTGCCGGATTTGTTCAAATGAAAATACCCATCGTTCACCGCCACCGGCACGGCCGCCGGTCCGCAGGCGCTGAGGACAAGCAGGCTGACAAGACAAACAACCCGTGTCATTCGTTTCCTCCCTGGCCCGGTCCGGGCGGTGTACCGGCATCGTGACACGGCACGGCGGCCAAGGGCAACGCCGTGGCGCCCGCGCGGATCGCCCGGTATTCCGTTGGCGCGGAAGACCGGGTTGGAATACGTTGCGCCCCACCCATGGTAAGACCCGGAAAAGCACCACCCACAGGAGAAAAACATGAAATTCGGCATCGCCATACCGACGGATTCAGACTCCTGGCGTCTCGTGCGCCGTGCCGAGGAACTGGGATTTTCCCATGCCTGGTTCTATGACACGCAATTGCTCAGCGCCGATTGTTTCGTCGCCATGGCCGCCTGCGCGATGAAAACCACGCGCATCCGTCTGGGCACCGGCGTGCTGATCCCCTCCAACCGTATCGCCGCCGTGACGGCCAACGCCTTCGCCTCCCTTAATAAACTGGCGCCGGACCGTATCGATTTCGGCATCTCCACCGGCTTCACCGGGCGCCGCACCATGGGGCTTGGCGCGGTGAAATTGTCGGAAATGGAAGAATATATCCGCGTCGTCCAGGCCTTGTGGGCAGGCGAAACGGTGGAGGCGGAGATTGAAGGAAAACAACGCCTGATTCGTTTCCTCAACCCGGAACTGGGACTGATCAATCTGGACGATCCGATGCCGCTTCATATCGCGGCTTCAGGCCCAAAAGCACGGGCGCTGACGGCGAAGCTGGACGCGGGATGGATCGATGGCGCCGCCTCGGTCGCGCACGCCACCAGCAATCTGGGACTGATGCGCGCCGCCTGGACCGCGGCCGGCCGTTCCGAAACCACACTCAACGCCGTCGCCTGGGCCGGCGGCGCGGTGCTGGAACCGGGCGAGCCCGCCGACAGCCCCCGCGTGATCGCCCAGGCTGGACCACGCGCGGCGGTGATGATGCACCGGGCGGCGGATCAGGCGCTCAGCGGCTTGCAAAACACGGCACCTTTGCCGCCCCAGTTCCAGGACGCGGCGGCGAAGTATGTGGAAATGGTGCGCGGTTACGGGCCACAGGGCGCGTATTATCTGTCCAACCATCGCGGGCATCTGATGTTCGTCCGGGAAGACGAACGGCCTCATCTGACCGCGGAGTTGATCCGTCACGCCACCTGGACCGCGACCGCCCAGGAACTGATCGAGCGCGTTCAGGCGATCGAGGCCGCCGGATTCACCCAGATCGTGTTCTCCATCCTGCCGGGACAGGAACACGCGGTGGAGGACTGGGGACGCATCAGACGCGCCTTCGCGTGAGGTTCACCGGCCCGGCAATGATCCTGTTCGTTTCTTATCCGCTGATGATCAGCCGCGTCAGTTCCTCCGGCATGCTGAGCATCGGATAATGCCCGGTGTCCAGCTCATGCCACCGCGCCTTCAACCGATCCGCGGCGCGGCGTTGATGCGTCTCGCCGGGATTCTCCGCCTGTTTGCACCAGATCACCGCCGCGTCCCAGGATGTGTCCCAGAAATCCGTGAGCTTTACTGGTGTCATCGAACATCCCACCGGATGCGGCGTGTAACGATCGAGCACCCAGTCCCGCGTCGCCGCATCGAGATCGGCGAACAGGGTCTTCGCCGCGTCCCCCCGCGAGGGACCGGCGGCCAGCCCGAACGGTGGGGGAGCGGAACGATTGACGATGTCGCGGGTGCGTTCGCCGCTGAACAGCGCCAGCGCATCGACCAGCACCAGGCGGGCGACACGCGCGCGCGTCTGCTCCGCCGCCCGGCACACCACCATGCCGCCCGAACTGGTGCCGACCAGCACGGCATCGTGGAGGTTTTCATAAAACAAGAGTTCTGAAATCTCCGCCGCGTGCGTGGCCGTATCGATGCCAGGCCGTAACCCCTGCCGCCGCTCCGCGCAGCCATCCAGCGTCGGAGCGTACACCGTGTGGCCCGCGGCGCGCAGCCGCTCCGCCACCGGGCGCCAGATCCAGCCGCCCTGATAAGACCCATGCACCAGCACGAAGTTCGTCATCGCCGTCCCCTGTTTTCTGGTCTTCATTCCACCACGCATTCTGAAAGCCCGTCATGGCGTGTCAATGCCAGCGTCCCTCAGGCAGAACAGCGCGCCCTCCCCTTTACATATGCCCCACCGCCCCCAATCCTCCGCCCAAACCGCCGGAACCCGCCTGCCATGTTGTTTCTTGTCATCAGCGATCCACGCCCCGAGCCGCCCTCCTCCGTCACCAGCCAGCGCAAACGCTACTGGGAGTGGATCGCCCCTTTGCAGGCGGCGGGCGAGGTGCGCTCGGTCCATGCCCGCGTGGGGCGCGGCGCCGTGGTGCTGTTCGATGTCCCCTCCAACGAGCGGCTGCATCAGCACCTCAACGCCTGGGCCGACATCATCCCGGCGCACTTCCAGGTCCATCCCCTGATCGACCCCGAGGCGGCGAAGACCTTCCTCAACCAATCCTGACCTCACCTTAACCATAAGACGCGGAGAGCGGCGATCATGACCACAGGCCCCCTCGACGGGATGCGGGTGCTGGACTTCACCACCACCATCGCCGGTCCCTATTGCACCCGCATGATGGCCGACCTGGGCGCCGAGGTCATCAAGATCGAGGCCGCCGAGGGCGACATGATGCGCTCCCGCCCGCCGTTGCGCGACGGCGCCTCCACCTCCTTCGGCCAGCTCAACGCGGGCAAGCAAAGCATCGTGCTCGACCTCAAACGCCCCGAGGCACAGGAGATCGCGCGCCGCCTGCTGGCCACCTGCGACTTCCTGGTGGAGAACTTCCGGCCCGGCGTGATGCACCGCTTCGGCCTCGATTACGAGACGATGGCGAAGCGCCAGCCGGAGCTGATCTATTGCTCCATCTCCGGCTATGGTCAGACCGGGCCGTCGTCGGGCCTCGCCGCCTACGCGCCCGCGATCCATGCCGCCTCGGGGTTCGACATGGCGCACATGGCCTATCAGCCAGGGCGGGACCGGCCAGACAATTGCGGCATCTACATCGCCGACATCGTCACCGGCACCTACGCCTTCGGCGCCGCCATGGCCGCCCTGTCCCAGCGCCACCTCACCGGACTGGGCCAGCGCGTCGATGTGTCGATGCTGGAGACGATGCTGACCCTGCTGGCGGGCGAGGTGCAGGCCGCGCAATTCCCCGTCGCCCCCCCCGGCCGTCCCATGTTCGGCCCGGTGCGGACCGGAGACGGCTTCATCATGCCCGCCATCGCCAGCGAGAAATCCTTCCAGGGCACCTGCCAGGCGGCGGGCCACCCGGAGTGGATCACCGATCCCCGCTTCGCCCGCTATGCCAACCGGCGCGACAACTGGGGCGCTTTCGTCGATCTGCTGGAAACCTGGTCCACCACCCTGCCCACCGCCGCCTGCCAGGCCGCGTTCGATACTCATGGCGTCCCCGCCTCCCCCTACCGCACGGTGAAGGAGGTGCTGGCCGACCCGCAACTCGCGCATCGCGGCGCGCTGGCCGAGGTCCAGGACAAGGGCGGCGCCTTCAAGGTGATCCAGCCGCCGTTCCGAATGTCCAACGCCCATGTCCAGGTGGCCGGATTCGCGGCGGGACTGGGGCAGCACACACGGGAAATCCTCGAACTGGCGGGATACGCGGCGGAGGAAATCGAAAAAATGTCAGAATCCGGTATCGTTAAGCTTGGTTAATCATCCTCCCAGGTGTGTGCCGCGCGACACACACGCGACAATGGGTCTCAATTCTAAGATTGAGACGAGTGAGGCAAGTCCAAAACGGGAGGAACGCGCGGGATGCCCGTTTATCAATCCTTGCGCGGAAGCGAGGGGACATTCCAGGAACAAACCCGGACTGTAGCTCTCGCGCCCGCCAGGATGTGTGGTTTGAGACACAGTGATGTCTGCTGAGTTAACGCAATTTCAAGGGTCCGCCATGCATTTTTTTCGGGTTCGTGGGTTGCCGCGCAAGGAATCGTCCGCTACCCCGAAGCCATGCGAACACTTGCACTCCTCCTCACCATCCTTACCCTCCCCGCCCAGGCAGCCAGTTATTGCGGTAGCATGCTGATGCCAGCGGGTGCTCTGGGCGCGATTTCCAGGGGATACACCGGGTATCACGCGGGCATCGATCTGGCCGCTCCCATGGGTTCGACCATCATGGCCGCAGCCGCTGGCACCGTTACCTACGCCGGCTGGTACAAGGGTTATGGCAACATGGTGGACATCCAGCACGCCGACGGGTTGATCACCCGTTACGCGCACATGTCTTCCTATGCGCCGGAACTGGGTTACGGCACACCGGTCAAGGCGGGCCAGATGGTCGGTCTGGTCGGACGCACCGGACACTCCACCGGCAACCACATCCACTTCGAGGTCCGGTATCAAGGCCGTGCCGTCGATCCCGCGCCGTTTATTGGCGTCGGTCATTGTCTCGTCACACCGCCGCGGGTGCCGGTCGAGGAAGCTTACGCCCCCGTCCGCCGCTGATCATTCCCTTAACACCTTCTTAACGAAGCGGGAGCCCGTTTGGTTCCCGTTTTTTTTGCATGGCCCTGTTTTTTCCGCATACCGTTTTTTCGGTAGCGGACCCGTTTGGCAGTGTCCCGTCATCCCGCGGCCTGGCCGGGGGATCTGTACCAGCACCGCCCGTGGAAAAACTGAAGCCGCCGCGTCACAACCCCCATGCTCTGAGCGGCGCCGGACAGCGCGCCAGGCACACAGGCCGCCGCGCCTCGACCGGGGGAGGCTGAACCTTGCGGCGCCACATCCTGATCACTTTCTGCGTGACCGTGCTCATCGCGGCGGCCTGGACCCTCCAGGCGCAACCCAAGGCAATGGTCCATGCGGCGAGCACGGACCCATCCTCCCCCGATCGTGAAACCGGCGAGGACATGGTCATCGGCGGCCGCGACGTGACCGTCTGGCGCCCGGAAACGGAAGGTCCCGCCCCCGTCATCCTGTTTTCCCACGGGTTCGGCGCCTGCGCCACGCACTCGGCGTTCCTC
>JAYVCG010000604.1:0-2571 GCA_043750075.1 Acetobacteraceae bacterium
GCGCGCAGACCGGCGTGCAGGGCGGGCAGGGCGGCGACGATCTTCTGGTGCGGCAGCACCTCGCCGATCACGCCGGTGGAGGCGACGAACACTTCTCCCGGCGCGCAGCCCGCGAGCGCGGCGGCGGCCTCGGCGGTGGCGGCGCAGGCATCGCGCCCGGCACGGCCGGTGAAGACGTTGGCATTGCCCGCGTTGACCACCACCAGACGGGCCGCGCCGCCCGCCAGCGCGTCGCGGCACCAGTCGATCGGCGCTCCCGGACACTGGTTCGAGGTGAACACGCCGGCCACGGTGCTGCCAGGCGGTGTTTCCATCATCACCAGATCCGTTCGCCCCTGGTATCGGATGCCCGCCGCCATCGCGTTGAGGCGCACGCCCGCCAGTGGCGGCAGGGCGGGCAGGGACACGGCGAGGGGAGAGACGGCGCTGGTCATGGGCTGCTTCCTGTTGACTCGTTACTTTCCGGCAAGATCAGGCCGCGGCTGAAGATCAAACCGCGGCCAGGATCACTTCGCGGGTGGAGGCACGGCGCCGTCGGTGGCGCGGGGCGGGGTGCCGTCCAGGTTGAACCGCTCGATGGTCACGCTGGCGCGCGCCCTGGCGACTGTCTTGCGGACTTCCTCGTTGATCATGCGCTGGCGCAGTTCCTCACGCGCCTGATCGTAGGAGGGCGGCTGACCGGCACGGCGTTCCAGCGTCTGGATCACATGCCAGCCGAACTGGGTATGGACCGGAGCGGCGGCGACTTCCTTGTCTTTCAGAGCGAAGGCGGCGGTGGAGAATTCCGGCACCATGTCGGTGGCCTTGAAGAAACCCAGATCGCCGCCCGCTTCCACGGCGGCGGCGTCCTTGCTGTATTGCTTCGACAGCACGGCGAAATCGCCGCCCTTCTTCAGGTCGGCGATGATCTTCTTCGCGGTCGCCTCATCCTCCACCAGGATGTGGCGGGCGTGGATTTCCGCCGCGGGCGGCTGGCTGGCGAGGTCCTGGTCGAAGCGCGCGCGCACGGCGCTTTCGGTGACCTTGGGGCCGACCTCGCGTTCCAGGATGACGGAGACGAGGGCGCGTTCCTCGGTTTCGCGCAGGGCGCGCAGCACCGCCGGATCCTTGTCGATGCCGGCCTTGCGGGCTTCCGCGGCCAGGACGCGGGTGTCCACCATCTGGTCGAGCAAGCGGGGCATCAACTGCTCGCGCGGCATCTGGCGGGCCTGGGGCGGCAGGGCCTCGGCGGCGGCGGTGAGGTCGCTGAGGCGGATCACCTCGGAGCCCACCTTCGCCAAAACCGGATCGGGTTTGTCCTCGGCCTGGGCGGATGCCGCCGCCAGGCCCATGCCCAGGAGACAGGTAGCGAGGAACCGGGGGGGGAGTGCCATGTGACGAGACATCGTGGACCTCGGAGAGGGGAGGGAAAGCGAGGGCGGCTTATGGCGGAATGGCCGCGGGCGCACAAGTTTGGCACGGGAAGATCGCTCCGTGGATGGTTTCCAAAGGCCCAGCCTTGCTTTCCCTTGGGTTGAAGCGTGTGGGGCGCGGCCCCACGCCCCGCCAGGAGGCGCTGCCTCCTGGACCTCCGCCAAAGGCTCGCCTTTGGAAACCATCCATTGGGGGACTCCCTGGAGGGGGCCGGGGGCTCGCTTTCCTTGTCACGATCATGCGAGGCTCCCGCCAACGAAGGAACACGACCAGGAGGATACGCCCCATGGCCCGTATCGCGTCCATGACCGCTCTCGGATGGTGCCTCGCGGCCATGGCGCTGCTGTTCGCGGCCCCGGTCCAGGCGGAGAAGGCGGGCGGCATCCTGCGGGTTTACCACCGCGACAGTCCGGGCAACATGTCGATCCATGAACTGGGGACAATCTCGACCATCATGCCGATGATGGGAGTGTTCAACAACCTGGTCCTGTACGACCAGCACATCCCCCAGAACAGCCTCAGTTCCATCGTCCCTGACCTCGCCACCGCCTGGAAATGGAACGAGGACGGGACGAAGCTGACCTTCACCCTGCGCCAGGGCGTCACTTGGCACGACGGCAAACCGTTCACCTCCGCCGACGTGAAATGCACCTGGGATCTGCTCACCGGCCAGGCGCAGGACGCCTTCAAGATCAACTCGCGCAAGGGCTGGTACACCAACCTCGCGGAAGTCACCGTCAACGGCGCGCATGAGGCGGTGTTCCATCTGAAACGCCCGCAACCGGCGCTGCTGGCGCTGCTCGCCTCGGGGTTCACGCCAGTCTATCCCTGCCACGTCACCCAGCGCGACATGCGGATCGCCCCGGTCGGCACGGGCCCCTTCAAATTCGTCGAGTTCAAGGTCAACCAGAGCATCAAGGTCACGCGCAACCCGCACTACTGGAAACCCGGCAGACCGTATCTGGACGGCATCGAATACACCATCATCCCCAACCGCTCGACCGCGATCCTGGCCTTCGTCGCGGGCAGGTTCGACATGACGTTTCCCTTCGAGGTCTCGATCCCGCTGCTGAAGGACGTGAAGGCCCAGATGCCGGACGCCAACTGCGAGATCACCCCCACCAACACCGCGCCCAACGTGCTGATGAACCCGGTGCC
>JAYVCG010000605.1:0-3703 GCA_043750075.1 Acetobacteraceae bacterium
AACCGCAACGACATGGAAAACGCCCGCCGCTTCCTCGAACGCCAGATCCAGTCCTATGAACAGCAGTTGCGCGCGGCGGAAAAGCGCCGCGCCGAATTCCGCGTCCGCTACATGGAAATCCTGCCCAACGACCTCAATCCGAACATCTCCGCGCTGGAATCGGCGCGTACTCAGGTGATGGCGCTGTCCGGGCGTCTGCAGGACGCGATCATTCAACGTGACGCGTTGCGCCAGGAAGTGGAGAACACACCGCCGATGCTGGTCTCCGAAACCGGCGGCCCCATCGGGCCCGCCACGTCGGCCGCCACGCGCAGGGTGGTGGAGAAGACCAAACTGCAAGAAGCCGAGGAAACTTTGCGCGTGATGCTGTTGCGCTACACCGACCAGCATCCGGAGGTGATCGCGCACAAGAAATTCATCGAATCCCTGCGCGGCCGCCAGACCGAGACGGGTACGGGTGGAACGGGCACGGGTGGAACAGGCACGGGCCGGAACGAGAGCCCCGCGCCGGCGGGCGTTCAGACCGCGCTCACCACGCCGAAACGCTCGGTGCCCAATCCGGTGTACGACCAGTTGAAGGTCAAGCTGATCGAGGCGGACACCCAGGTCGCCTCCCTCACCCGCCAGCGTGACGAGGCTACCCGGACGCAGGAGCGGCTGGAAAAAATCTCCAAGGAGCAGCCTGGCCTGTTCGCGGAATACCAGAACATGGATCGCGATTATAACGTCCTGCGCAGAAGTTATGAGGATCTGCTGGGACGGTTGCAGTCGGCCAACATCGCGCAGGCGGCTGACACGCAGGCCGACAAGGTCAAGCTGCAGGTCATCGACCCGCCGGAGGTGCCGCGCCTTCCCACGGCGCCGAACCGGCCCATGCTGGTGACCGCCGTGCTGCTTGGCGGCCTTGCCGTGGGGATGGGCATCACGGTTCTGTTCGGCCAGTTGGACCGGTCGTTTGCCTCGGTCGAGGAACTCCGCTCCCTCGGGCTTCCCGTGCTGGGTGGCATCTCGGTGCTTGGTCTGGCGCCCTTCCGGCAACGTCTGATGACCGGTATGCGCTTTGGCGCCGCGGTCGCGGTCCTGATGGTGGTATATGGCGGCCTCATGGTTCACATCTTGCGCTCGGCGGCTTTGATCTGAATGTCCAGTTCCCAGAAACCTTCCCTTGTCGAACGCCTTGTTCAGGACCGGCTGCGCGCCGGTGATCTGGAAGCGTCCTCCACGCAGTTGCTCCGGCTCGGTGATGGCGTGGCCGATGGCGCGTCAGGGACGGCCCCGGTAGCCGAGCAACGCGTGAACGGAACCGGCCTGTCCTCTCCGGGCGCGATGCAGGTGCGGCCCTTGCCCGATCCCGCCCGCACCGCGCCGCCACCCTATCCAACGCCTTATTCGGCACCTGGCCTGGCGCCCTCGGCCCTGGTTCCGCCGCCCAGGTCGGCGCTGCCGGTTTCCGGGCCGGCGATCATCTCATCGACGCGTGAACCGATGCCGTCCTCCGAAAACGAGCGGCCGGACCTCGTGCAAGGACCGCCGACCATCGACGCTGTGGCGCTGGAACGCGGCGGCATGGTCGATTGGTCCCGCACCCGCAGCCGGATCTCCGAGGAATTCCGCCTCGTGCAGCGCCAGTTGCTGCGCTCGGCGTTCGGACCGGGCGCGGAACCGGGCTTCTCCAACCTGCTGATGGTCACCAGCGCCCGGCCGGGGGAGGGCAAGAGCTTCACCTCCGTCAACCTCGCCGGCAGCATCGCGCGGCAGGGCGATCATCACGTCCTCCTGGTCGATGCCGACTCCAAGCGCGACTCCTTCTGCTACGCCCTGGGCCTCGCCGAGATGCGCGGCCTGCTCGATCTGGTCGCCAACCCCAAGCTGGACCCTTCGCCGCTCATCGTGAAAACCCCGATCGACCGGCTTTCCATCCTGCCGGTCGGGCGGGAGCGCGAACGCAGCGCCGAATTGTTCTCCACCAAGGAAATGACCCGTCTGATCCAAAGCCTTGGCCGCCGGTACGCGGACCGGCTGCTGATCCTCGACGCGCCGCCCTGCCTGTCCACCTCGGACCCCGCCGTGCTGGCCCCGGTCGTGGGACAAATCCTGTTCGTGGTCGAGGCCGATCGCACCCAGCGCGATGAAGTGGAAGCTTCCCTCGATCTGATCCAGGCCTGTCCCAACATCACCCTGGTTCTTAACAAACAGCAAATCTCCTCCCGCTATACATTCGGGGCCTACTCATCCTATTATTCTTCCTGAGCAAGCAGGACAAAAAGCCCCAGGTATGAGAGACGAGTCGCCATCGTCCAGAGTAGCGGCCTGTCTCGCAGGCGGCACGCTGGCATTCTGCCTCGCCCCCACCGGCGTCGCGGTCGCCTTCCCCCTTCTTGATCCCAGCAACCAGTCCAGCCTGGCGACAGGCGCGCCCCTTGGCGCCCCCTCGGGCGTCGATCTCCCGGCGCAGGATGCCAAAGGCCTGCAAACACAGGGAAAACTGATTGGCCGGACCCCCGCGAGCAGCGGCATCGGCTGGTCGATCATTCCCCGGCTGACCATCCAGGAGATGCTCACCGACAACGCGCTGGAAGTGAAAAGCCCGCGGCGTTTCGACGCGAGCACCGTGTTCGCGCCGGGAATCGCCATCAACGCGGACACACCGCGTATCCAGATGCGCTTCGATTACCAGCCCAACCTCATCATCCACGCGATCAACGGCCCGCTGAACGCGCTCACACAGCAACTGAACCTGACCGGTCTCATCACCGTCATCCCCGATCTGGCTTATGTCGATGTGCGCGGCCTGAGCGGCGTTCAGTCCCGCCTTGGCGGGCTGGCGAACAGCGGCTCCGTTGGCTCCGCCAGCACGAGCGTGGTCAACACCGGCAATCTTTCCTCTGCCGGCGCCTATGGCGGCAGCACGGGAACGCAAGGCCTCAATCGCCAGAATCAGGTGCAGACCTCCAGCTTCGGCATCTCCCCCTATTTGCTGCGCCAGTTCGGGGATTATGGCACCGGCAAGCTTGGCGCGTCGGTCAATGCCTCCCGTTACAGCACGCTCAGCGGCTTCGCGTCGGCGCCCTTCCCCATCGGCGGCACGAACGGGCAAAGCCTGCTGACGACCGAACAGATCGCGCAGTTCACCACGGGCAATTTCCTGGGAAAAATCCAGGACACCCTCAGCGTCAACCTGTCGCAATCGAGCATCCGTTCCGACGCGGTCGCCGCGGGGACCACGGTGACCACCTTTGGCACGAGCGGCGTGTTCGGTACGGGCACCACGGTGAGCGCGGGAACCCCGGCGACCAGTTCAACCTCCCGGCGCGAGGTCATCAACAATCAGATCAGCTACGCGCTGAACCGGACCTTCACGCTTCTGGGCGCCATCGGCCACGAGCATATCCAGTACAGCCAGTCGAGCTTTCCAGCCATCAACGGCATCACATGGAGTGCCGGGATCACGGTCACGCCCGACCCCGACAGTTCCCTCACCCTTACTTATGGGCACCGGAATGGCGGCAACTCCTTCGCCGCGAATGGCCGCTATGCCTTCAGCGCACGGACGGCCCTGAGCTTCGATTATTCGGAAACGATCGGCACTCAGCTCGAAAATCTCCAGCGCCAGCTCAACGGCACCGTCATCGCCGCCAATGGCCAGGCCATCGACGCGCGAACCGGCGGGCCGCAATTCCTCGCGACGAACGGTCTGGGGGTG
>JAYVCG010000606.1:0-3064 GCA_043750075.1 Acetobacteraceae bacterium
CAGGGGCGCGGCGTGAGCCGCGCCCCTGCCGCGACTGTCGATCATCTCCTTCATGGATCAGACTCCATCTGTTAGGCTGCCAGCCATGCGTACTTGTTCCTTTCGTGCCGTCGCGATCTTCCGCGTTCACCCACTCCTCCGGACCTGCCCATGACGGCGATCCCCCGCCGCGGCCTGTGCCTCGTGCTGTCCGCCCCCTCTGGCGCGGGTAAGACCGCGATCACCGCGGCGCTGATGGCGCGGGAGCCGGAACTGCGTCCTTCCGTCAGCGTCACCACCCGCGCGCCCAGACCGGGGGAGGTGGACGGGGTGCATTATCATTTCCTCACTGAGGCGGCGTTCGCCCAGGCGGAGCGGGAGGGGGCGTTGCTGGAATGGGCGCGAGTGCTGCGCGGCACGCACGCCTATGGCACGCCGCGCGGCCCGGTGGAGCAGGCGCTGGCAGCCGGGCTCGACATGGTGTTCGACATCGATTGGCAGGGGTATCGCGCGTTGCGGCGGCAACTGCCCGCGGATGTGGTGGGGGTGTTCATCCTGCCGCCCGGCCTCGCCACGCTGGAAAGCCGGTTGCGCGGGCGGGGCGGCGACGATGCCGCCGAGATCGGCCGGCGGATGCGGATGGCGCGGGAAGAAATCTCTCACTGGCGGGAATTCGATCATGTGGTGGTGAACCACGATCTGGCGCGGGCGGTGGAGGAGGTGAGCAGCATCCTCCACGCCGCCCGGCTGGCGACCGCGCGGCGGGTGGGGCTGGAGGCTTTCATCGCGGACATGGGCGGGTAAGGGCGCGCTGCGTTCTCTGGAGCCGCCACTCCCGGTTCCTTGCGTGTTCCTCGACGCACCAGCGCGGGATGGGGCACTGTTTTGAACGGTTGATATCAGCCCGCGGTCCAGACGGGTTCCGACGTGCCAAGCAGACTGGCTGGATAATCCCACCGCATCGGAGTGCCTTCAATCACCAAGGGCGGTTTCATCCGCCGCGCCGGTCCCCAGCCGGTGGGCTCGATCGCCTCCTGAAAATCGTCATCGTCCGCATCGGCGAAGGCCGCGGCATGTTCCGCCACGGGCCGCGCGGTCAGCAGCGCCGCCGTGCGCGCCAGGGAGGCGCGGGTGGCTGAGCCAGCGCCCTCTCTCAACCGGCGGAGCAGACCGAGGATCGCTCCGGCGGCCATGAGGTGGCCGGTGGCGTGGTCCAGCGCCTGGACCGGCAGCGGTCTGGGTTTGTCCGCGCCGAACCGGCGCATGCCCTCGGCCGCGATGCCCGTGCTCATTTGCACCAGACTGTCGAAGCCGCGCCGTCCGTGCCACGGTCCGGTCCATCCATACGCATCCAGCGACACGTCCACGAGGCCTGGCCTGATCCGCCGCCGCGCGGCGGCATCCAGCCCGAGCCGGGCGAGCGCGTCCGGGCGGTAACCGGACACGAACACGTCGGCCGAGGCCAGGAGCCCTTCCAGCACACGCCGGTCCGCGGGCTGTTTCAGATCGAGCCGGGCACAGCGTTTTCCCAGTGTCACACCGGGCAGCACGCCGGGCTCGTCCCAGTCCGGGGGATCGATCCGCAAGACCTCGGCGCCGTATCCGGCCAGGAACCGGGTTGAGACCGGTCCGGCGAGCACTCTCGTCAGATCGAGCACGCGCATTCCGGCCAAGGGTCTGTCCCGTGACAACGGCCAGGCGGGGGGTGGCGCGGCATCGGCGGGGTCGATCCAGGCCAGGGGCTCGGCGGACACCGCCTGTCCATGCGGATGCGAAGCCCAGGAGGCGAGGTCGCGCATGGCGGCGGCGCAACCGCCTTGCCGGACCACGGCGGCTTCCAGATCGTCCACGCGCCAGCGGGCGGCGGCGGCGGTGACGGCCTCCTTGTCAGCCGGGGTTTTCAGGACCGCGAGCGCGGCCTGGCGGTGGTGGGGGGCGTTGGTGTGCAGTCTGATCCATCCATCCAACGCCTGGTAATCGCCCGCGATCGGATCCCACGGCGAGGGCACCGCCCAGCCCAGGGGGCGGAGGCTGGTGTCGAACCAGAAGGAGGCGCGGCGGCGGTCCACCTGGACCGGGGGTGGCGTGCCGCCGTGACGGGCGGCGATCAGCGCGGCGATGGCGAGGCCCGCGGCGGCGATGGAGGCGGCGGCGAGATCGCTGACGGCGAAGGCCGAGGGCAGATCGCCCTGCTCCGTGAACGTGACCTCTGATAGCAGCGTGGGATCGCCGCCGAGGGAGGTCCAGATGGTATTGAGAAAACTCTCGGCGGACGGGTGGAGGGAAGACGAAGCTGGTGCGGCGCGCATGCGGATGCTCCTTGTCAACGCGGCGCAGCAAAGGCCAGGATGCGATGGCCGTCAATCTTGATTAACCCAATCAATCCATGAAATCTCGGCTTTTGACAGAGCGCCATGGCGCTGTCGCGCGTGAACCGCCGCATGGCAATGCTCGCGGCTGATCCCGCTCATGGCTGCCTCCTTCTCACGGAGGGCAAGCCACGATTTCATGCATCCGTGATCTTTCGGTCTGTCATCAATGAAGACGCTTCAAAATCCCAGGCGCTTAACGTCCCAGGCGCCAGCCGGCCTCATTGGCGAAGCTTTCGAAGAAATCAACATCGTACGCCTGTTCCGGCGCGGCGCGCACCCGTTCGTCGATGATGCGCGCGTCCGGCCCCACCAGGATGCGCCACCGGTCCGTTTTCACTCCGTTCAATATGATCGTGGCGGCCTGCGCGGCGGTGGTTGGCGCTTCCTCCACGAAGCGCCGGGCACGTTCGTTGACAATGGCCTGGATTTCCTCGTCTGGCATGGCCGAGGGGTCACGTCCCATCGACGTCAGCCGCGCCCGCGCCTGCGCGAGCTGGGTCGCGTTCATCACATCCGATTCATTGCCGCCATGAATTTTGTGCGAATTGGCGGCGATGGATGTGCCGATATGGCCAGGCATGACCACGGAGACCTTGATGTGCGGCGCGTTCATACGCAGATCGGCGATCAGCGCCTCGGAGAAACCCTTCACCGCGAATTTCGCGGCGGAATAGGCGGTGTGCGGCACTTTCGGCCCGACCGAGGCCCAGAAA
>JAYVCG010000607.1:0-4512 GCA_043750075.1 Acetobacteraceae bacterium
CCGCCGCGCACATGGTGCAGACAAACGAATTTCGCGGTCAGCGCAACGGGCTGTTTCAGTTCAGCTCGATCGCGCTGTCCGTGAAATTCTGACGTGGATATCAGGCGTTGGCGCGGGAAGACTGATCGAACTCGGCTTCCGTGATGCCAAGTGTCAACGCAGCCGCCTTGATGTCGCCCCACGATGTCTCATCAACCTCGATCCCCTGGGCGTTCCGGCGGGCGGCGGACAGGCGTTCGGGCTCGCCTGGCGTCAGCACCTCGGACACCCCCGGCGCGGGTTTGGCGGATTTCACATGCGCGCGCGTTGCCCCGACGGAAGCAATGATCGCCGCCGGATCGCCGATCTTCGACAGGTCGATGATGATCGCCAGCATGGAGTTCAGCACGCCGCCCCTGACCGGCTCATGCGCGCCCTGGCCGCCCGCGACGGCGGTGGCCATGATCTCGCACATCACCGCGAGGCCGGAGCCTTTGTGAAGACCAAACGCCTTCAGGGCGCCGGTTTTGTCGCGGATGAATTCCGATGGATCGCTGGTGGGCTGGCCATCCGCGTCGATCAGGCAGCCTTCCGGCACCGGCACGCCCTTGTTGTAGGCGACACGGGCTTTTCCCGCGGCGATGGTGGTGGTGGCCATGTCCAGCAGCATCGGCTCACCGTTGGGCCCAGGGACGGCGACGGTGAAAGGATTGGTGCCGAGGCGGGGTTCGGCGGCGCCGTGCGTGGCCTGCACATCATGATGATCGGCGACGTTGACGAAAGCGGTGAAGGCGCAGCCCTGGCTCGTGGCCAGTTCCGCGTAAGTGCCGATGCGTCCCACATGAGCGGAGTTCCGCAGCGCCAGCACGCAGGCGCCGTGTTCCTTCGCCTTCGTGATCGCCCGGCGCACCGCGTCGGCGGCCATGCGCTGGCCATAGCCCCGGCGCGCGTCCACCACCAGCAAGGCTCCGGCGTCGAGCACCGTCTCCGCCGTCTGATTGGGCACGAGCAATCCATCACCCAAAAGACGGACATAGGTGGGCAACATGCCAACACCATGCGAATCATGGCCCGCGAGATTGGCCCTGACAAGATGGTCGGCGACTTCGGTGGCTTCACCCTCATCACTGCCCATGCGGCGAGCGATCAGATGCGTGACGGCGCGCAACGCGCCCGGCTGAAAGGTCAACATCAGGCGCGTTTAACGCGGGAAGGGACACTTGGCCAGCATGGGGCATGCATGATGATGGACGCGTTCATGAAAGCAGCCCTGTCCACTGAAAGGGACAGGGCTGCTTTCAATCAGAACATGTGTTGGCGGTATCTGGTCAGGGAAAAGCGATAAGCTTTCAGAAAACCGTTCTTACCTTGGGTTCACGATCCCATTGCCGGGTGGCGGCATGGGTGAGGAAAGCCTTCATGCTGGAAGCCACATCGACAATGCTTGCGTCCATCATGACGCCCGCCTTCTCCAACAGAGGTTTCGCCTCCGCCGTCATGCCGATGGTTTTCAAATGCACGAAAGCGTTGCTGACAAAATCCATCGCCGCGCTTTCTTTGAGAAGTTTCGTGCATCCTTCCGCGGACAACAGCAAAATGACGGCATCGAACAGCACTGAAGGCGTACCGGCGAGTTGACCATCGGCCGGATGTTTCATGCCTCCCCTGGCGACGATGCCGCCAATGCGGGAGGCCACGATTTTAACGGTCGCGCCGGCTTTTTCAATTTCGCTTTTAACGGATTGGATCAGGTGCGGATCCGCGCCATCAGAAACCAGCACGCCAACCGCGCGTCCTTTCAAGGATGGCGGGTATTTGTCGATGAGGCGCACTTCAGGTGCGGCGGCCATGTCCTTGATGGAAGCAGCGGACCTGGAGGGAGAAGGTAAGGTGTCCACGCCCAGACCGTCCGCGACACGTTTCGCGAGGGTTTCATCGACATTACGCAGATTGGAAAGCACGCGGAGGCGCACGGGCTCCAGCGCCACTTTCGAGAGTTCAAAGACCAGGCCCGCGACCATGTGCGATTTTTCAGTGTCAGACTGGGACCGGAAAAACAGCCGTGCCTGTGAATAATGGTCCGCGAAGGTCTCAGCGCGCCGTTTCATTTTGGCGTCATCTGTCTTGAGAGGATACGTACGAAAACCTTGTGAGGGATGTTCGCGCGGCCCGCCTTCTTCTCCGGCATCCGCCAGGCTGTTCGGCTCGTAATTGGCGCGTCCCTTGGGAATGGCGCCCTGCATCTGCCCGTCGCGCTGGAAATTCAGGAATGGGCATCCCTTGGCGCTGTTGACGGGAAGCTGGTGCCAGTTGGGCGTCCCCAGACGCGAAAGCTGGGTGTCCAGATAGGAAAACAGACGGCCTTGCAACAAGGGATCTTCGGAAAAATCGATGCCCGGAGGAACATTCGATGGCAGAAAAGCCACCTGCTCGGTTTCCGCGAAAAAATTATCGGGATTACGGTTGAGGACCATGCGCCCAACGATTTCGATTGGCGCCATGGCCTCGGGGACAAGTTTGGTGGCGTCCAGGATGTCGAAGGGCAATTCCGCCGCCTGCTTCTCGGAGATCACCTGCACTCCGAATTCCCATTCGGGGAAATCCCCCTTGGCAATGGCTTCAAACAAATCGCGCCGGTGAAAATCAGGGTCCGCCCCGGCGATCTTGATGGCTTCGTCCCATAAGGTCGATTGCAGCCCAAGCCTGGGCTTCCAGTGGAATTTCACGAACGTCGCCTGATCGTTTTCATCGACCAGCCGGAAGGTATTAACCCCGAAACCTTCCATCATGCGCAATGACCGCGGCAAGGTCCGGTCGGACATGGCCCACATGATCATGTGCGTCGATTCTGGCATCAATGAAATGAAATCCCAGAATGTGTCATGCGCGGAAGCCGCCTGGGGATAGCCCTTGTCAGCCTCCATCTTCACTGAATGAACAAGGTCGGGAAACTTGATGGCGTCCTGAATGAAAAACACCGGGATGTTGTTGCCGACGAGATCCCAGTTGCCTTCCTTGGTGTAAAACTTGACGGCGAAGCCTCGCACGTCACGCGGTGTATCGACTGAACCCGCGCCACCCGCGACCGTGGAGAAGCGTACGAAAACCTCGGTCCTCGCACCAACCTCGGTCAGGATACGGGCGCGTGTATGGGTTTTCAGCGATTTGGTCAGTTCGAAATAACCATGCGCTCCCGACCCGCGCGCATGAACGATGCGCTCCGGAATGCGCTCATGATCGAAATGATGAATCTTCTCCCGCAGCGCGAAATCTTCGAGCAGTGATGGCCCGCGCGGCCCGGCCTTGAGGGAATTTTGATTATCCGAAAGCGGCACCCCGAAGTTGGTCGTCAGCATGGCCATTCCTGGCTGTGCCGTCTGGTGGGTTTCCCCTCCGGCGGTCGCGGTGGCATTTTCCGTACGCGCGGGTTTCTTTGGCATCAGAATTTCCTTCCATGATCAGGCCAGGGGCTTAACCAATGAAGCTGATGTGAGTTCCATGAGACGCGCACACGCGACAGGCGCGGCGGTCCCTCGAACCGGCGGGCGGGGCTCCATGCATCATCAACGGTACTGGGCGGCGTCACTCACCAGAGGAACCTCCTCAGGCGGATAACGCCGCAACAGGATCACCATCAACACCATCGCGGGCAGCGCGGCCAGCGTGCAGATCCCGTAAAATGTCACCCACCCCACCTTGCCCGCCACCACGCCGGAAAACCCGCCGATCGTATGGATCGCCAGCGCCGGGACGGAGGACAGCAGCGCGTAATGCGTCGCCGTGAACGAGCGCGAGCACAACCCGGACAAATAAGTCAGGAACGCCGCGTCGGCCATGCCTTGCGCGAACGCCTCGATCGAGACGGTCAGGAAAAGCACCTCCCGCGCGCCGGGCGTGTGCGCCAGCACCAGATACATCACCATCGCCACCGTCTGCGCCCACCCCGTCCGCAGCAGGGCGCGGCCGACGCCGACGCGGGCGACGATCCAGCCGCCCGCCATGATGCCGGTCAGCGTGGCGGCCAGGGAAAACGGCCCGGTCGCGGCGATGATCTCACGGGTGAAGCCAAGCGAGCGATAGAACGGCGCCGTCATGATCCCCGCCATTGCCTCGCCCAGTTTGAACAGGGCGACGAAGGCGAGGATGGTGAAGGCGCCGCGCCGGGTCATGAAATCCATCAACGGATCGAACACCGCCCGCCGCGCCCGGTCCGCGACCGTGCCGCCGGTCACGAGGGGCGCGCCGCTCGCCACCGGCTCCGGGGCGAGCAGTGTCACCAGCGGTCCCAGCAGCAGCAGCAGCGCGATCCCGAGCAAGGCGAAATGCCAGCCGATGAAACCGGACATCCAGATCACTCCGGTCGTGGCCGCCAGCATGGCGAAGCGGTAGCCCCAGACATACACCGCCAGCGCGGCGCCTTGCCGGCGTTGGGCGAACGTCTCGATCCGCCAGGCGTCGATGGCGATGTCCTGGCTCGCGGACAGGAAGGCGACCAGCGCCGCCGCCGCGATGGCGGTCACGGGCGAGGCCGCC
>JAYVCG010000608.1:0-6406 GCA_043750075.1 Acetobacteraceae bacterium
CCGAGGTGCGGCTGATCCATAAGATGGGCCGTCACGCGGTGGACAGCAACATGGTGTTCTTCGAGGACATGCGCATCCCCGTCGAGGACCGCATCGGCGAGGAAGGCGAGGGGTTCCGCGCCATCATCCACGGGTTGAATCCGGAACGTATTTTGGTGGCCGCGGAGGCCATCGGCATCGGCCGCGCCGCGCTGGCCCGCGCTTCCCGTTACGCCAAGGAAAGGATCGTGTTCGGCCGTCCCATCGGCCAGAATCAGGCCATCCAGCATCCCCTCGCCCGCAACTGGGCTGAGCTGGAAGCGGCCAATCTGATGACGCTGAAGGCCGCGTGGCTGTATGACACCGGCCAGGAGTGCGGCGCGGAGGCGAACGCCGCCAAATACCTCGCCGCCGAGGCCGGATACCGCGCCGCCGAGCAGGCGGTGATGACGCTTGGCGGCATGGGCTACGCGCAGGAATACCATGTGGAACGGTTGTTCCGCGAAAGCCTGATCCCCCGTATCGCTCCGGTCAGCCGCGAACTGATCCTGAGCTATCTGGCCGAACGTGTGCTTGGCCAGCCGAAATCGTACTGAAGAAGGAAACACAACCAATGACCGTCATTCGTTCCGCCAACCGGAAGACCAACGTGCAGCCGCCGGCGAACTTCACCGGCGTCGTGTTCTCGGACGAGGTGGTGCAGGGCACGGCGCCGTCGCGGATGCGTGCCTCCGTCGTGTCGTTCACACCGGGCGGGCGTACCGCCTGGCATTCGCATCCCGTTGGGCAAACATTGTACTGCCTGTCGGGCGCGGGCCGGGTGCAGTTCGAGGGCCAGCAGGTGCAGGAAATCCGCGCGGGCGACACCGTGCTCATTCCGCCGGACACGCGCCACTGGCATGGCTCGGCGCCCGACAAGCTGTTCGCGCATCTGGCGATGTCGGAGCAAACCGACAAGGGCGAGGGAACCGCGTGGTTCGAGCATGTGTCGGACGCGGATTACACCGCGGCGCCCGCGCCGGTGAAGTAACGGGTTTGGCGGGAGGCACGGCGCGGGGACGCGCCGTGCCGGGTTTTCGGAGGCGTCTGGCCCGGTCAGGCCGGTGTGGCATGTCTGTTCGCATGGGAAAGCATCATGGCGCCTGGATTCTCGTATTTGTCCGTTTATCGACTTTAGCGTACACAAAAAATACGATGATGGAACGATGAACACGCAATTCACAGACGTGATGGCCATGACTCAACAGGAAAGAGAGGCGCTGATCCGGAACTACGCGGCTGGCGCGATCACATGGCACGCGCTGCGCGAGCGCGGTTTCGACGACTATGTGCAAGTACTGGGCGACCTGGGCGAACTGGGGCTGCGCCCTCCGGTCGCGCCGATGACGGGGCCCAATGTCGCCGCCAGACAGCGCGGACTCGCGCTGATGCGCGAAGCCCTGCGCGCACGCGCTTGAGCAAGGCGTTCAGCCTCATCGTCACGGACACATCGCCGCTGTTCACCCTGGTCCTCGCGGACGCCCTCGATGTGCTGCTTCACCCAGGTCTGCCGGTCAGCATCCCGGACGCGGTTTACATCGAGGCGGCACGGGTGCGCGGCGCCCCCGGCGCCGGGCGGATCGTCGAATGGATCAACGCGCATCTCGACGCCGTGCGCATCGTCCCCACCGATGTGGGCATCGACCAACAGCGCCGCCTGGAGGAAGGCCGTTCCATTCGTGGAATGGGCGAACAGGCGGCGCTTGAGGTGCTGGAGCGCTTTCTACGGAACAATCCCGGCGCCAGGGCGCTTTTGTTGTTCGAGGATACCGATGTCGAGAAGCGCCGCGCCATCGTGGATGAACAGGTCAGCCTGATCGGAACGGGTGATTTCCTCCGAGAACTCGAAACCGCGCGGTTAATCCAGTCGGCGGATTATATCCTGGATCAGGCCGCCGCGCAAGGACGCAACGTTGCAAGGCAACGCCGGGCGAACATCGACACGGCGGCACGGGAACGGTTGCGGGAGCAATTCGCCCGCCGTGACGCGACGGATCAGGAATGCTGACGGAATGCACGCACAGCCGGGCGGTGGCGTCCATCCGCGCGGAATAACCAGGTGATCTGAGGTGGATCGGCCAACGGCCATCCAGACCCGCCTGCCATGAGCCTTCCCGTGTATTGGCCCGGTCGGGACGATGGATTAGCCTCAGGTCCACAGGAGAGTGTCATGACGTCTGGATTTTCGCGTTTATCGGTTGCCGGGTACCGGCGCCTCAGAAGCATCGAGCTTCCGCTTCGGCCGTTGAACGTGTTGATCGGCGCGAACGGTGTCGGGAAAAGCTCTTTGCTCGATGTGGTTGATTTGCTTGCCCGGTCGGCGCGGGGCAATCTGGAAAGCACGATCAATGAAAGTGGAGGCATGCTGTCGTTGGTGACGGCTGACGGGCGAACATCGATGATTGACCTGATAGTGAGAATGACGGGGGGGATCATGCGCGTCTGATTTATAGTTTAAATTTGGATGTAGTGGGATATGGATATAAAATTTCTAATGAAATTATTACTTCTTACAGATCCGTGAATAAATTGGCGCCTGACATTGAGACTTCTGCTGTTATTTCAAACGGTTCTCATGTTCTCTATCATCATGACGGCAAACTCGTGGCACCAGACTGGGATTACAAATGGCTGGAAACCGCCTTGTCCCAGGTGCCAAAAACGTATCGTGACATTGAAAATTTCCGCCGCCAACTGGCCGACATATCCGATATATACCACATCCTCGATGTTTCTCCCCGTGCCCCGGTCCGCCTGCCGCAAATCCTCGGCCCAGCCCAGATGCCTGGTGTCAATGGTGAAAACCTGATCTCCTGCCTGTATACCCTCCGCGAAACCTCCCGCGAACGGTTCGAGGCTTTGGAGGACACGCTGAAAGCCGCCTTCCCCACTTTCCAACGCCTCGAATTCCCTCCCCAATCCGGCGGCCTCCTCACCCTCGGCTGGCGCGACACAAACTTCACGCGCGCCATCTTCGCGAATGAACTGTCCGAGGGCACGTTACGTTTTCTCTGGCTAGCGACCCTGCTGCACAGCCCCGGCCTGCCAAAAGTGACCCTTATCGACGAACCCGAGGTCAGCCTGCACCCGGAAATGCTCCGTATCCTCGCCGACCTGATGCGCGAGGCATCGGAACGCACGCAACTGATCGTCGCCACGCACTCCGATCGTTTCGTGCGATTTTTAAAACCGGAGGAACTGGTGGTGTGCGATTACGACGAACAAGGCGGCATGACCGCCAAACGCGCCGATGAACTGGATCTCGACGCCTGGATGGAGGAGTACACGCTCGATCAACTCTGGAGCATGGGCCGTCTGGGCGGACGCGCGTGACGGTCCGCATCGCCATCCTGGTCGAGGGCGCCACGGAAGCCGCGTTCAAGAAGGCCCTGATCGCGTGGTTGCAACCCCGTCTTTCCGGCAAGATGCCCAAACTCGATTTCCTGCCCGAGGACGGACGAATCCCCAAGGGGGAGAAATTGCAACGGAAAGTGCGGCTTCTGCTGAGAACCAATGACGCCGTGATCGCGCTGACCGATGTGTATACCGGCACCAATCCGCCCGATTTCAACGACGCCGCCGACGCGCGTGCGAAAATGGCGGCCTGGGTCGGTCCGGAGCCTTGTTTCCATCCCCACGCCGCGCAACATGAATTCGAGGCATGGTTGCTGCCCTATTGGCCGCGCGTTCAGGCGTTGGCCAAAAGCAAGAATCCAGGCCCGGCCCAGGCGCCCGAGGATGTGAACCATGGAAGCCTCCGTCCAGGCATATCGCGGACATCTTCAGGACCGGCTCCACGGGACGCCGCTATTCGAAAACCCGTGATGGCATGGCCATCCTCGCCGGTCAGGATTTACAGATGGCAGCGGCGTCATGCCCGGAACTCATGCGTTTCCTCAACACCATCCTGACGCTTTCGGGAGGGGAGGCGGTGTAGCGTCATTCCGCCTTTGCCGAAAAAGCGGAATCCACCCCTCAAATCCCCAGCGTATCCAGCCGGATCACGCTGACCTCCGCCCCCGCTTCCAGCGCGGGCGCGTGCGGCGCCCGCAACACCAGCGCATCCGCCAGCGCGAGGCGCCGCAACATCGCGGAATCCTGCACCGGGAACGGCGTCACCACCAGCCGTCCTTGCGCATCCGTCGCGACCGACGCCCGCAGATGATCCGCCCGCTGGTCGTTCTCCCGCACCGCCACGCCCAGAAACGCCTGGACCATGGGCGGCGGACCCGCGGGCAGGCCCTGCATCAACGCCAGCGCGGGCAGCAGGAACAGCGCCGCGCAGACCAGCGCCGACACCGGATTCCCCGGCAGCCCGAGCACCGGCACCGCGCCCATCTGCCCGAACAGCAGCGGTTTGCCCGGCCGCATCGCGATCTGCCAGAAATCCACCACCAGCCCTCGGGTCTGGAGCCCGGAGATCACCAGATCGTGATCCCCGACCGAGGCCCCGCCGGTCGTCACCAGCAAATCGAACCCCGCCACCTGATCCGCCGCCGCCGCCACCGCCTCCCGCGTATCCTGGGCCACCGGCAGCACGGTGGGCTGGCCGCCCATGGCGCGCACCAGCGCGGCCAGCGCGTGCGAATTGGAACTGACGATGCCCCCCGGCGGGATCGGCTCGCCCGGCAGCGCGATCTCATCCCCCGTGGCCAGGATCGCCACGCGGGGACGGCGATGCACGGCGATCCAGGGATGATTGGCGGCGGCGGCGAGCCCCACGTCGCGCGCCGTCAGCCGCCGTCCCGCCGGGATCACGGTGTCGCCCGCGGTGAAATCCTGTCCGGCGCGGCGGATGTGGCGGCCAAGGGTAACGGCCTCCTTCACGGTTACGGTCTCGCCCATGCGTTCCGCGTCCTCCTGCAACAGGATCGTGTCCGCGCCCATGGGCACGACCGAGCCAGTGAACAGCCGCACCGTTTGCCCCGGCCCGACGGAGCCGGAGAACGGATGCCCGGCGGGAGCGGCGCCAATGACCGTCAACAATGCGCCCAGACCGCCATCCGTGGCGCACAGGGCGTAGCCGTCCATGGCCGAGACATCGGCGGGCGGCTGCGTCAGCCGCGCCCGCACCGGCTCCGCCGTGACGCGGTTCCAGGCCTGCGCCAGGGCCACGATCTCGGCGGGCGTGGGACGCAGGCCGGACAGGATGCGGGCGCGGGCTTCGTCAACGGTGATCATCGCGGGTTGGGCCATGGGGGGTGCTCTCGGACAGGGGAACGCGCGCCAGTCTACCGCCGGATGCGCGCGCGGTCATCGTGAGGGGGGGAAGACACGTGAGGGGGAAGACATGTGAGGGGGAAAGACGGGGCATGCGGCGGGGTGTCCGCGTTTCCGGCCATCCATGTTACACCGCGCCGCGTAAAAACGGACATGTCATGGATAGCCCTGAACTGATCGTCCTGTCGGGCACCGTGATCGCGTGCCGGTTGTTCGATATCGCCGATGGTATCGATCTCGCGAAGGCGGAGACCTTGTGGCGCGCGCGGCCAAGCGCCATCGTCACACGGGGCCGGCTGGTGTCCGCCCAACCCAAGGCGGTGGCGTTCGGCGTCGCGCCGCTGGACATCCCGCTGGAGCCGGTTTCCCTCCAATTGGATGGCGCCACGGTCTGGGCCGCCGCCACGGCCCGGCTGTACGACTTTGGCGTGACACGGCTGGCGTTGCATGTCACGGCCGACACCCTGTCCTGGACGGAGTTCGCACGGCGCCTCAACGCGGTGGATCACGCGGTTGGCCCAGCGGCTCAGACGGGGGTGTGGAATACGATGCTCGACCAGGTGAGGGGAACCTGCGGCGGCGCGCTGTTGCGTCCCGCGCGGGCCATGCTGGAGGAGGATTATCTGATGGGCATGGTACGTGCCTTCAACGAAACGCCCGGCGCGGAAGCCTTACAGCAGCGGATCGACCTCGTGCCGCTGTTATCGGGCGAGGAGCGTCCGCTGTCGGATGGCGCCCGCCACGACCTGTTACGTAAACGGTTTTCTTATTACGAGGACGATCTTGTCGTGCTGACCTGGGATCGCGCGTTCATCTACGAGCCGCGCGGCGATTCCGACGTGATGGATGTGCTGGATGTCGCCAACGCGCAGTTGCTGGAGATGCGGTACTACGATCAGTTGCTCGATGCGGAGCTGCCGTTGATGTATAACGCGGTGCAGGCGATGCAGCGCACGCGCCCGCTGTTGAGCGCGCGGCGCTTCGCCAATCTGGCGCGGCGGCTGCATACCCTGGTCGCCGAGGTTTCGGAACTGCGGGAGAAAGTGGATAACGCGTTGCAGGTGACGGAAGATGTTTATCTGGCGCGCGTCTACACCGCGGCACTCGATCTTTTCCGGGTGGAGGCCGTCAATGCCGCCGTCGATCGCAAGCTGGCGATCATCCGCGA